>NZ_JBFODQ010000023.1:0-57585 GCF_040908355.1 Aeromonas sp. R2-2
GATACACAGAGGGCCAGCCGGAGCAAACCGGCTGGCCCTTTTTTACGTGAGAGGCTGTCAGGCCGCCAGACGGGTCAGTACCTTCACCAGCAGCTCGATGCGCGGGGCAATGCTGGTCAGATCCAGATACTCCTCGTCACTGTGGAAACCGGCACCGATGGGGCCCAGACCATCCAGAGTAGGGATGCCGAGGGCAGCGGTCAGGTTGGCATCAGAGCCGCCCCCCACCTCTTGCCAGCTGATCGGCAGTCCCAGTTCGGCGCCACACTCTTCCACCAGCAGCATCAGTGCCTGAGTACCCTCGGACGGCACCATGGCCGGTTTGTGGGCCTCGCGGGTCAGCTGGATGGTGACACCGTCCAGATGGGGCCGCTCGGCCAGGGTCAGCAGATGATCGTCGATCTGGTGGTACTCCTGATTGTCCCAGAAGCGGACGTCTACCACGGCGCTGGCATGGGCCGGCACTATGTTGGCGCCGTTGCCCCCCTCGACAATGCCGATGTTGAGGGTGGTGCCGCTCTCGAAGTTGGTCAGGGCGTTGATGGCCAGGATCCAGTGGCCCAGCTCGGTGATGGCGCTGCGCCCCTTCTGCGGTTCGTTGCCCGCGTGAGCCGCCTTGCCAGTGAAATCGATGCGATAACGGGCCATCCCCTTGCGCGCCTTGACCAGCGAGCCATCGGCGCGGGCCGCTTCGGCCACCAGCACCTGTTTTGCCTGTTTGGCCACCGCTGCCAGCCAGTCACTGGAGTGGAGGGAGCCGATCTCCTCGTCCGGGTTCATGCAGACGCAGATGCTCAGGCGATCGCGCACCTCGCGGGGCAGTTCACGCAGGGCATAGACGATGTTGAGCAGGCCGGATTTCATGTCGGAGACACCGGGACCGTAAGCGCGCTCACCATCGATGCTCATCGGGCGGGCGGCGGCGGTGCCGAGGGGGAAGACGGTATCCATATGGCCGATCAGCATTACATCGATCTGTGCCGCATCAGGCTGGTTGCGGATCTCCAGTCCGACCCCGGCGATGCCGCAGTCGACCCGTTTGATCTGCCAGCCGCCCATCACCTCATATTTGGCGGCCATCAGGTCGGCCACTGCCGCAATGCCCGGCTGGTACAGGGATCCGCAATCCAGATTGATCAGCGGGGCCAGTTCGGTCAGGTATTGATCCAGAGAAAAAGTCATTGCTTACTCCACTATCAGGTTCGGGTCAGAGAAGGATGTTCATCACCAGCATGGCGCCGAAGGCGTTGAGTACCGAGATGGCGACCATGATGGGGATGTAACGCCCTTCGGTGCCGATGCAGCCGAGGATGCGGCCCATGTACTGCACCTGGGAGCCCATCAGGTAGATGGCTGGCGCCAGAATGGCGATGTGAGTGCCGTTGAGGATCCCCTGATCGAACAGGGTGATGACCACACCGACCGCACCGCCCATCGACATCCAGGCGCCGATCAGCACGGCTGCCGCCTCACCGGGCAACCCGAAGATGGCCATGACAGGGGAGAAGATGGCGCCCATGGCATCCAGCGCGCCGGTGATCTGCAGCGCCTTGATGATGACGAAGGCCATCAGTACGTTGGGTACGGTGGAGGTGGTGGCGATGACCCAGCCCTTCTTGGCCCCTTCGACGAAGATATCGGTGACGATGGGTTTCTTGATGTTGGCCTGGCTCATTTGGTTTGCTCCTGAGTGTTGAGGGTCTGCTGGGTGTTGTTATCGGTCTGCTTGCCTTCGCTCATATTGAGGTAGACCCGGAACAGGTTGGCCCCGACAAATTTGAAGGCGAACATCACGATGACAGCAAGACCGATGGAGGAGCTGACCGCCGGGCTGCCATCTGCCAGTGTCAGGGTGAACAGCACGGCGCCGGAGGAGAAGAAGTTGACGATGGTGGCACCAGCGGAGAACTGGAACATGGTGAACACGTCGGTTTCACGCTTGGTGATGAGCCCTTCATCCTTGAGCTGACGAGTCATGGCGGCACCGGCATCGGTACTCTGCAGGGAGGCGATCAGTGCCAGACCTGTATTGCCCGGGATCCCCATCAGCGGACGCAGCAGCGGGGTCAGCAACTTGCGGGCCGCTTCCAGCGCGCCGTAGTGCTCCAGCACATTGATCATGCCGAGGGCAAACATCACGGTGGGGATCAGGGTCAGGGCGAACAGAAAGCCGTCTCTCGCCCCGTTGCCCCCCTTGCCGCGCATGTCGGTCATGGCGGTCTTGATGCCGTCACCATTCTCGCTGACGCTCTGGACCATGGTTCCGAACGAACCGTTCAGCGTGGTGAAATCGAATACCCCGTACCACTCGCCGGATTGCAACAGTCCGGAGAAGAAGACCACGGCGAAGGCCAGTGCCAGGTAACTGCCTATGCTCACCGAGCGTGTTTTGTCTGTCATTAGCTAGCTCCATATGAATAATTATTTAATCTGAATAATTATAATTGATATGGATGTCACTAAATTGATGGTGGTCAAAATGGTTTGCTGCAAATGGAGAATGTATTGGGGTTATGTGACTGTGATCGCCATATGCTTGGACGATAATCTGGTTTTTATCGAATTGTTTGAGTGAATAAAAAGCAGAGGCGGGATAGCGGGGCAATAAAAAACCGGGCACGAGGCCCGGTTTGCTCAATCAATCAGTCAGTCAGATGTGATTACTGGAGTACCAGCACCATCAGCAAGCCGACGCTAATGGCAGATACCAGGAAGGCAAAGCCATAGAACACATAGTGGTGCAGCTTGGTGGTGTGGATCCCCAGATCGTGCAGACCGTGGTAGATACGGTGCATACCGTGCCAGACTGGCAGGGCGATGATCACCAGCAGGATGCAGGCACCCCACCAGGAGCTGGCGAACGCGTGCACGCGGTCATAGCTCATGGTTTCCACGTCCATGATGCCCATGGGCACCAGCAGACCGGTGATGAGGACAATGACCGGCAGCAGCATGGCAACGACCATGCCACCCGCACCAAACAGACCCCAGTAAATTGGTTCGTCAGAACGTCTCATTGTTTTCTCCTCAGGCCACGATGATCAGGACAAGCAGGGACACCACCGCCAGCGCCACATACTGGGCGAGAACGATCGGCTTCTCCGGTACCAGGTCTTCACCACGGAAGATACGCATGGCTTTCGGCGCCAGGGCGAACCAGGTTTTGGCATGGAACAGGCACGCCGCCAGAGCGACGACATGGAACAGGATGGCGATCGGGCTTTGCAGGGATTCCAGCCAGCCGTTGAACGCTTCCTGACCCTGAACCAGGCGCATCAGGCCCCACATCAGCACAACGGCGTAGATGGAGACGAAGATACTGGTGCCTTCACGGATCATGTAACCGGTGTAGAAGGCGTTCTTCAGCCACCAGTCTTTCTTCATTTCGCGGACGTAAGGTTTACGTTTGCTATCAGTGTTGTTCATGGTCTCAATCCTGCTCTCAATCTGGCTTGAACATGGCGATCATGTAGTCCTTGGCGCTTTCGACCTTGCCAAGCTGGATGGCCGCCGCCGGATCGACGCCTTTCGGGCACACTTCGGAGCAGTAGCCCACGAAGGTACAGCCCCAGACGCCTTCGTCCTGGCTGATGATGCGCATACGCTCTTTGGCACCAGCATCACGGTTGTCGACGTTGTAGCGATAGGCCAGAGCCAGTGCCGCCGGACCGGTGAACTTCTTGTTGATGCCGTACTGCGGGCAGGCCGCGTAGCAGAGACCACAGTTGATGCACTGGGAGAACTGCTTGTACTGCGCCATCTGGGCCGGAGTCTGGATGTACTCGCCATCACACAGGCTGCGCGGCTCGCTCGGGATGATGTACGGCTTGATGCTCTCCAGCTTCTCGATGAAGTCGGACATGTCGACCACCAGATCGCGCTCGATCGGGAAGTTGTTGAGCGGCTCGACGGTCATCTTGCCCGGCAGATAGTCGCGCAGGAACGCCTTGCAACCCAGCTTGGGCACACCGTTGACCATCATGCCGCAGGAGCCGCAGATCGCCATCCGGCAGGACCAGCGGAAGCTCAGGGTAGAGTCCAGGTGATCCTTGATGTACTGCAGGGCGTCCAGCAGAGACATCTCTCTCTGGTATGGCACCTGGAAGGTTTGCATCCAGGGCTCGTTATCCTGTTCCGGACGGTAGCGCAGGATCTCAATTTCAATCATCTCAGCCATTCTTCTTAGCCTCGTCTTGTTTCTCACCCTCGGAGCCGTACACGCGTTTTGCCGGCTGGGACTTAGTGATCTTCACATCGGAGTAATCGATGGAGGGCGTTTCGCCATTTTGGTAGAACGAGAGCGTGTGCTTGAGGAAGTTCACGTCATCGCGCTCTTCGTAACCATCCAGACGCTGGTGGGAACCGCGGGACTCTTTACGATTGATGGCGGAGTGCGCCATGGCTTCAGCCACGTCCAGCATGTAACCCAGTTCGATGGCGTACAGCAGATCGGTGTTGAAGACAGAGGACTTGTCGTTGATCTTGACCTTCTTGTAACGGGCTTTCAGCTCGTTGATCTTGTCGATGGTGCCCTGCATCAGCTCTTCGGTACGGTAGATACCGACACCGGCTTCCATGGACATGCCCAGTTCGTTGCGGATGTCTGCCGGGTTTTCAGTACCGTCTACGTCCATAAGGGAGAGGTGCTGCTTGATGAGCGCCTCGGCCTTGGCGGCCAGCGCTTCGGTGTTGCCATGCTTCTGAGTCTTGGCAAATTCACCTGCCTGCTCACCGGCCAGCTTGCCGAATACCACGATCTCGGACAGGGAGTTGGAACCCAGACGGTTGGCACCGTGCAGACCGACGGAGGCACATTCGCCCGCGGCGTAGAGGCCGGGCAGACGGGTGGCACACTTGTTGTCAGTCTCGATACCACCCATGGTGTAGTGGGCAGTCGGACGTACCGGGATAGGCTCTTTGGCCGGATCCACGTTGACGTAGGCTTTGGCCAGTTCGCAGATGAACGGCAGACGCTCTTTCAGGTACTTCTCGCCAAGGTGACGCAGGTCGAGGTGAACCACATCGCCCATCGGGCCCTGAATGACGCGGCCTTTCTGCTGCTCTTGCCAGAATGCCTGGGAAACGCGGTCGCGCGGACCCAGTTCCATGTATTTGCTCTTCGGCTGGCCGATCGGCGTTTCCGGGCCCAAGCCGTAGTCTTGCAGGTAGCGGTAGCCATCCTTGTTCAGCAGAACGCCACCCTCACCACGACAACCTTCGGTCATCAGGATGCCGGTACCCGGCAGACCAGTCGGGTGATACTGAACGAATTCCATGTCACGCAGCGGTACGCCGTGACGGTAGGCCAGTGCCATGCCGTCGCCGGTGACGATGCCACCGTTGGTGTTGTAGCGATAGACACGGCCAGCGCCGCCGGTTGCCACGATCACGGATTTGGCCTGGATGAAGCGGGTGATACCGTTCTGGATGTCGAAGGTCAGTACGCCCTGAACGCGGCCGTCGTCCACGATCAGATCAAGACAGAAATGCTCGTCGAAGCGCTTGATGCTCGGGTATTTGACGGAGGTCTGGAACAGGGTGTGCAGAATATGGAAACCGGACTTGTCTGCGGCGAACCAGGTACGCGGAACCTTCATGCCACCAAACGGACGCACGTTGGCTTTGCCATCCGGCTTGCGGCTCCAGGGGCAACCCCAGTGCTCCAGCTGGATCATCTCTTTGGTCGCGTTGTTGACGAAGTATTCCACAACGTCCTGCTCGCACAGCCAGTCACCACCGGAGACGGTGTCGTTGAAGTGGTTTTCGAGGGAGTCGTCATCACGGACGACACCGGCGGCGCCGCCTTCGGCAGCAACCGTGTGGCTGCGCATCGGGTAAACCTTGGAAATCAGGGCGATGTCCAGGTCTGGCTGTGATTCGGCTATAGCGATAGCGGCGCGTAAGCCGGTACCGCCAGCACCGATGATGGCCACATCGGTCTTGATAATATCCACATCTGCCTCCTTAGGGATAGATTTGCTGGGCACGATTTTGCTCTATGAAAAAAATTCAGGCTTGATGCAAGTCAAACTGCTAGGTTTTATTCCCTTTTTATTGGTTATTTTTCTATAAAACACCCAAATCCCTGGATGAAAATGTCGTTATTATCGTCATTTTTTGGTGTTACTGAGCAGTTGAACACCTAGCTACGAGCACTTTAACTTCTGGATTGTACGTAGTTTTCTTTCAATAAAATGCGAATCACCTCTCTTTTTAGGTACTCGCGAAAAAAATTTTAAGTTTTTTATTGTAATTTTTTAATGAGAATTATTGGCATTTATCTATTCGGATAGAAATATGTAATCCGAAATGCGGCGGTAACCACGGCGGTGATCTGATAATTCCAGACGAATTACAAGGATTTCAAGGCGGGGTATTTGGCGGGTAATGTGAGATTACTCACTGAAAATTAAGCGCTATTTAGAAAAATAAAAGGGGCCTGTACGGCCCCTTTTGCTCATGCTCAAATGCGGAACATGCCGACCTGATTGCTCAGTTCACCCGAAATATTTTTAAGTTGTTCAGAGAGATGGCGTGAGCTGTCTGCATCCACTGCCAGTTCGTCCGAGACATCTTTCACTGCCTGAATGTTGCGGCTTACCTCGTCGGTGACGGCCCGCTGCTCTTCAGCCGCGCTGGAGATCTGGGTCGCCATGTCGGAGATCTGGTTGATCGAGGTGGTGATCTGCTCCAGCGCGTGGGTGGCGTTGTTGGCGTCATCCACGCTGTTCTGGGCCAGCAGCTGGCCTTCGTGCATGGTGCTGACCGCCCCTTGGGTATTGCGTTGCAGGGTTTCGATCATATTGCGGATCTCGACGGTGGAGCTGTGGGTACGCTGTGACAGGACGCGCACCTCGTCGGCTACCACCGCAAAGCCGCGGCCCTGTTCACCGGCACGTGCCGCTTCGATGGCGGCGTTGAGTGCCAGCAGGTTGGTCTGCTCGGCGATGCCCTGAATGGTGGATAGGATGGTGTTGATCTCCTGGGCGTTTTTCTCCAGTTCCTGAATGATGTTGGAGGCCTGTTCCACCTGGGTGGCCAGATCGGTGATGGAGCGCTGGTTGCGGGCGATCACCTGCTTGCCATGCTCGCAGCTGCTGGAGGAGCTGCGGGCCGCTTCGGCGGTTTGCTCCGCGTTGCTGGCAACCTCGACCGCAGTGGCCGACATCTCGTGTACCGCAGTGGCGATCTGGGAGATCTCGTTTTGCTGGCGTGCCAGCCCCTGATTGGCCTTCTCCGCCATGCTGTGGGAGGACTTGGCCTGCTGGTTGAGTTGGCCGGAGGAGTTGGAGATATCCTGCACCATCACATGGATCCGCTCGATGAAGGTGTTGACGTGTTTGGCAACCGCGCCTACTTCATCCTCACGTTCAATCTTGATGCGGCGGGTCAGATCGCCGTTGCCACGGGAGAGATCGGCAATCGCTTCGCCCAGGGTTTTCAGAGGGGCCAGCGAGCCGTTGATGGCGACATAGGAGAAGCCTGCCACGATCAGTATGGTGATAAGCCCCTGAATGAGGGAGGAGGTAACCATGCGGCGTACCGACTGGTAGGCGATCTCTTCATCCACCATCATGCCGTAATACCAGTTGGTATTGGGAATGGCATTAAAGTCGTAGACCTCTTTCTTGCCGCTGATCACCAGCTCGTTGATCATGCCGTCATGGGCGACCTGATTGATGTAGGCGGCAGTCAGTTCCGGTGCCAGAGCGGTGGCGGATTTCAGGCTCAGGGAGGCATCGGGGTGCGCGATGATGGTGCCATTGCTGTCCACCAGCATGGCGTAGGTGCCCTCGGTGGTGACCGCCAAAATATCCGAGATCAGTGAGCTGATGGAGACGTCACCGGCGATGACCCCCTGGGTATTGCCACGCTGGAACGGCTCGGCAATGGTGACAATCAGCTGGCCGGTGGAGATATCGGCATAGGGGGCTGTGATGACCAGCTTGCCTGCGGCGGCCGCGTCCTTGTACCAGGGGCGTTGACGGGGGTCATAACCGGCGGGCAAATCAGTTGGTTTGCTCTGTATCATTTTGCCGTCTGCGGTACCGGCATAGACCAGGTCGAAGCCACCGGCATTCATGGACTGGGCCAGATGACTGATGGGCTCATCTTCTTTGGCGAATGCTTCCTTGGTGGTGCTGACCATGCTGATCCGGGCGTCGACCCAGCGGGAGATCCCCTTGACGTTGGCCATGGAGCTTTCGTCGATGATGTTCCAGACCAGTCGCTGGGTCTCGCTGCGCAGTTGCGAGGTGTTGTACCAGACCTGCAGGCCGGTGATCACCAGAATGATGACCCCGATAGCCAGAACAAGCTTGTTTTTAATGGATAAGTTCATAGTTACATCCTTGTGAGCGTCAGTCTGAAGTGTGTGTGGAATCTAGTTATTGTTATGAGCCTCTGTTTATCGGCTGAAGTTGAACTCTTTGTATCCCGGTCAGCTATTTAAAGTTAGTGCCTAAATCAGTGGTTATCCATGCGCGTATCGCCCCCTCACTGCGTCAGAAAACGATCTGGTCGATTGGTGAAGATTCCATCGACCCCCATGCTAGAGAGCGTTTCATAATCTTCTGGATAATCAACGGTATAAACCAGAACTTTGAGCCCCCGGCGATGTGCATCATCGACCAGCGCGGCGTCGATGAAATCAACATCGCAATTGATGGACCAGGCCCCCAGCTTGTCGGCAAACTGCGCCAGGTTGAGCGGCAGGTTGGCGGTCAGGGCACCGAGCCGGATATCGGGCCGCAAGGCGGCAAATCGGGCCAGCTCCGGGTGATGGAAGGAGGAGACCACCCACTGGCCGGGAGTAAAGCCCAGCTCGGCCTCTGCCCGTCGGGTCAGGGCTGCCACCGCATCGGCGCTATGGGCGCCTTTGAGCTCGATATGCAGCTCGCAGCGTCCGGCGATGATCTCCATCACCTGCCACAGGGTCGGGATCACCTCTCCCTCACCGGCATCGAGCTGCTCCAGATAGGAGCGGGATTGCTCGGTCAGCACCCCCTTGCCATTGGTGCAGCGCTCCAGCCGTCGGTCATGGAAGACCCACAACTCGCCATCGGCCGCCTGTACGTCGATCTCGATGGCTGATGCTCCCAGCTCCAGCGCTTTGGCCATCGCCTTGAGGGTGTTTTCGGGGGCCAGACCGCTGGCGCCACGGTGGGCAATAATCTGCATGTTCTGCTCCTTGTACCTCGCGGATCAGCCGCGGCTCAGGTGAATGTCGA
The DNA here is from genome assembly GCF_040908355.1 of Aeromonas sp. R2-2. Taxonomy (NCBI): domain Bacteria; kingdom Pseudomonadati; phylum Pseudomonadota; class Gammaproteobacteria; order Aeromonadales; family Aeromonadaceae; genus Aeromonas; species Aeromonas sp. R2-2. The sequence continues at coordinate 9,231 of NZ_JBFODQ010000023.1, forward strand.
TCTGTTGATGGGGTAGGGTAAGTCCCTGCTGCTGCATCTTCTCCAGCACCAGCGAGTGAACCTCGTGAGTGATGGGCATCCGGTGATCCATGTTGTTGACGTAGAGGCGGATCTCGTAGATCAGTGCCGAGTCGGTGAATTCGATCAGGAAGACCTCTGGCGTCGGCGTCTCCAATACCAGGGTCGATGCCTGGATGGACTCTTCCAGAATGCGCTGCACCAGTTTCGGATCCCGGGTCAGGCCGATCCGGATCCGCAGTTTGACCCGGGTGATGGCATCGGAGAGCGACCAGTTGATGAACTGCTCGGTGATGAAAGCCTTGTTGGGCACGATGATCTCCTTGCGATCCCAATCCACGATAGTCGTCGCCCGGGTCTTGATCTTGGTGACGGTGCCGGTGAGATCGCGGATGGTGACGGTGTCACCGAGCCGGATCGGCTTCTCGAACAGGATGATGAGGCCGGAGACAAAGTTGGCGAAGATCTCCTGCAGACCGAAACCCAGCCCCACCGAGAGGGCGGCGACCAGCCACTGGGTCTTCGACCAGTCGATGCCCAGCATGGAGAAGCCGGTGAGGGCGCCGATCAGGATCACCAGATACTTGCTGGTGGTCGTGAGGGCAAAGCCGGTACCCGGGGAGAGGCTGAGGTGCTGCAGCAGGGTCAGCTCCATCAGCCCCGGCAGGTTGCGGGCAGTCACCACGGTCAGGATAAAGACGAAGGCGGTCAGCATCAGATCCTGCAAGGTGATGGCCGAGAGCTGCTCGATGCCGCCAATCTTGCTGCTCACCTGCCACACCTCGATATTGCTGAGGAAACTGAAGGCGGAGTTGAGATCCGACCATTGCACTACCACCAGCATGGTAAAGCCCAGCATCAGCAGGGTGCGCACCAGTCCCAGCGACTGGGCGCTGATGGTATCGAGATCCAGCTCAGTCTCTTCCACCACGTCCGGGGTCTCGGAGCTGAGCTCGTCATGCCCCTCTTCCCGGCCGCGCTGGGCCAGCATCTCGGCCCGCTTGCTCTTGGCACGCTCGAAGGCAAGGCGGCGGCGCTGGATCAGCATCCAGCGTCTGGCCAGATAGTAGATGAGCAGGCAGCCCAGCCCCATCAGCAGGCTCAGCTCCAGCTGGCGCAGCAGGGTGCGCGAGGTATAGAAGTAGCCAAACAGGGCGCCGATCACTGCCAGCAGCGGCGCCAGCATCAGGCTGTTCCAGATGAAGTGGTGCAGCAGATGGGGCTTGGTCATGTCGGTCTGGCCCCAGGTGAGCGGCAATCGCTCCCGGTTGAGACGGGCAAAGAAGAGCAGCAGCCAGAGTGCACCGATCATGAAGGCCATCCGGCCGAGGGAGTCGTAGAAGGCGTGCTCCTGATAGCTGTTGGCCATCCCTTGCACAAAGAAACTCGGGATCAGCACCAGCAGCAGGGTGCGAAACTGCCCCCACACCTTTTGCACCTGTTCCCGGGGCCAGCGGAAGTGGTGGATCAAAATCCCCCTCTCCAGTGTCAGATGGCGGGCCATCACCAACGCCAGCAGCAGAAACCAGATCTCGCCAAGGCCGCGCGCCACCGCCACCGCAAACGGGTATTGCCAGGCCCCTTCGAGCAGGCCGCGCACCATCAACACCATGGCGGGCAAGGGGAGGGCGGCAAGCAGGGAGCGCAGCAGCAAGCGGCTGGTGAGGCTGAATTTGTCCTGGGTTACCTTGCCGATCCGCGGCGCAATATGGTCGCAATAGAGGCTCAGATGACGGGCCAGTTTGAACCAGCTCCAGGCCAGCACCAGCAGACCAATACCGGCCAGCGTGAGGCTCAGCGGGCTGTTTTCGGCGATGGCGTAGGGCAGTTGCAACCAGTTGTCCGGGTTGAAGGCCAGGGTTAGCGCGGCAGGAATACCGAGCATCACCGGTGGGGTAAAGGGGCGCACATCCGGCATCCAGAACAGGTGGCTGGCACTGATCTCCCGGATCTCGTCGATCTTGCTGTTCTGGCGGCTGTAGAGCAGCTTGAGACGAGTCTGCTCCTGAATGAGGGTATCGGAGGCATCGTTGAGCCGGGTCAGCAGCTGGCGCCGGGCCTTGAGCAGGTTGTCGAGCACCGCTTGTTGCGGCCGATCGAGCGTCACCTCCTCTTCGGCCATCAGCTTGTCGCGCAGCTGACGGGTATCCTTGAGCCCATCTTGCTCGCTCTCGTACTGGTACTTGGCCATGCGGGCGCTGACGATGGCGGACTCCAGCTTGTCGAGGGGGAACTGGGGAGGCAGATCGGAGAGTTTGCTGCGCAGGTTCTCGCCGTAGGCATTACTGATCTGCAGCCACTCCAGCTGTTCGCGTACCGAGTTGACCAGCTCATTCAGTTCAAACAGATTCTTGTCGACGCTGCGCTGCTCGTCTTGCACCCGCTCAATTTGATCTTCCAGTGTACCGAGCTGGATAGAGAGCGCCTGATTCTGCTGTTGCTGCTCCAGCAGCAGCGGCATGTCGGTGGTGAGCTGCTTGCGCAGCCGCTCGCTCTCCTCCAGCGCCTGCTCGGTCTTCTCCCTACGCAGCTGGTTCTGCTGGGTCAGCAGGCTGGCTTGCCACTCATCCTCGTCGGCGATGGCCAGATTGAGCTCCTGCAGTTTCAGCTTGCCGAGATCGTTGCGCTGCTGGGCCGAGAGCTGCTCCAGCTCCAGCATCTGGATCCGGTCGGAGAGGCTCTGCTCCTTCATTCTGGTCAGCAGCAGCTGTGCCTCCTGTTGGCGATCCGATTCGCTGCTGAAGCTCAGTCGCTCCAGCTGGCTGCGGGTCAGTTGCAGCTGTTTGCGCAGATCGTCCACCCGCAGGTGATACTCCTGCCCGGTGCTCTCCAGCTGGTTGAGGCTGTCCATCACCCCCTGCCGCTCCTTGCGCAGGTTGAGCTGGCGGTTGCTGCTCAGGCCAATGGCCTGGCGCAGCGCCTCCTCCTTGAGGCTCGCCAGCGGCGGGCGAGCGGCGGGCTGATAGTTGTGCAGGCTCTCCTTGAGGCGCGCCGACTCCTTGGGGTAATCGATAAGGATCTGCTGATAGGCTTTACTCTGCTCCCGGTAACGCTCGGCCTCTCTGGCAAATTGCAGCGCCTGCTGGTAGCTCTCCCGCAGTTTCTGGTTTTCCGGGGTATCGCTCTTGGGCACGCTCTGCAACAGGGATTCGGCCTGGGCAATGGCATCGTCGGCGCGCACGGCTGGCGGCAACAAGAGAAGGGAGAGCAGCAAGAAGGTGAGCAGGCGTTGCAACATGAGGCTCGTTTCCGTTCAGAAGAGGTGGCCCTAGCCTAAAACAGGGCAGGGAGGCGGGTAAAGCAGTCTATATTAATGATTCATAACACAAATAACAGGAAGTTGTGCTGCCGTTTCGCTATGATCCCGGCCGCTTTCTCTCCACCGAGTCAAATATGTCAGCTGTTGATCTGGGCACAGCCCCGCTATCTCGCCTTTTCTGGCGTTACGTAACCCCGACCGTGGCGGCCATGCTGATCACCGGCATCTATGTCACCATCGATGGCATCTTCGTTGGCCATGTGCTGGGTCAAGATGGGATGGCCGGTCTGATGCTGGCTTATCCCATCTGCGCCGTGCTCTATGCGGTAGGCGCGCTGATCGGTATGGGGGCCTCGTCGCTGGTCTCCTTCTATCTGGGGCAGGGCAACCCGGCCAAAGCCCGCCATATCGTCGGCAATGCCCTGGTGATGGTGTTGCTGGCCTCGGCCCTGCTCAGTTTTATCGGGATCCGTTATGGCGAGCCCATGCTGGCCTGGATGGGGGCGGAGGGGGAGATCTTCACCGCCGGGCTCTCCTACCTGCAGGCCTACGCCTGGCTCGGCGTCTTTGCGGTGCTGTCGATGGCGTTCAGCTCGCTGCTGCGCAACGATGGCCGCCCCGGATTTGTCACCCTCATCATGGTGGTCGGGGGGCTGCTCAACGTGCTGCTCGACTATCTGCTGATGGTAGTGTTTCCGTTCGGACTGGCCGGGGTGGCGACCGCCACTATGCTCTCCCAGGCGGTGACGGGCCTTGCCTGCCTGTGGCACTTCTTCACGCCGCGTAGCCAACTGCGGATAAGCTGGGACACCTTGCGCCCCGATCTGCGGCTGATGGGCGAGACGGTGCGCCTCGGGATATCCAGTTTTCTGATGTACCTCTATCTCTCGGTAGTGCTGGCGCTGCACAACAAGGCGTTGCTGGCGGTGGGTACTTCGCTGCATGTGGCGGCCTACGGGGTGATCAGTTACACCGAGGCCTTCTTCTATCTGGTGTTCGAGGGGATCGCCATGGGTATCCAGCCCATTGCCAGCTTCAACGCGGGCGCCGGTCACTGGCGGCGGGTGTTGCGGATCCGCAATCTGGCACTCGGAGTGACGTTGGGGATCGCCCTATCCGCGATGATCCCGCTCTATCTGTGGCCGGAGGCGGCGGTCTATCTGTTTGCCGGTGACAACGCCACCCTGCGGCCGGTGGCGAGCCTCGGGATCTGGCTCTACTTCTGGGGGCTGCCGATGGAGGGCTTGCTGCTGGTGGGGGCTACCTATTTCCAGGCCATCAACCGGGCCCGCATCGCCTCCCTGCTCACCGGCGGCAAGCTGGTGCTGATCGGCGGTTTCTTGTGGGGATTCTCGACCCTGTGGGGCGTGCCCGGGGTCTGGCTGGCATTGCCAACGTGCAGCTCATTGCTGGTGTTGGTGATGTGGCGGGCGATGCGTCGGGAGTCCGGCGCCCACGCGCTGGCCGGATAGGTAATCAGGTTCGACGTGCAGATAGCAGACAGGCAGCCATGGGCTGCCTGTTTTGTTAGAGGATGTTTTGTTAACGGGCTCTGCCGATTCAGGGCTTGAAGGCGCCGATAAAGATGGCGGGATCGACCCGGGTGTCGTTGAGGCTGACGTTCCAGTGCATATGGGGGCCGGTAGCGCGGCCAGTCGAACCGACTCGCCCGACGATGCCGCCACGCGGCAGGCTCTGACCGAGCTTCACATCTACCTTCGACATGTGGCAGAACATGCTGATGAGGCCCTGACCGTGGTCGACAAAGACGGTATTGCCATTGAAGAAGTAGTTGCCGATCAGGATCACCTTGCCTGCGGCGGGGGACTTGATCGGGGTGCCGGCACCCACTGCGAAGTCGAGGCCGGAGTGGGGATTGCGCTCCTCGCCATTGAAGAAACGACGCAGGCCAAACGGGCTGGAGAGGGGGCCGTTGACCGGCTTGTCGAACATCAGGTTGCTCGGCTGGTTGGGGCTGAAGGTCTGGTAAGCCCGGGTCTGCTCCGCCAGCTCGCGGTTGATACGTGTCATATCCTCGGCGAGCGGATTGACCTGACGGCTGTTCTTGAGCTTGATGTGCTGCTCGCGGTAGTGCTTGGGGGTCACGGTGAAGCCGAGAGTGCGGCCATCACCTGTGGTCAGTTGCTGGGCGCCGGGCTTGCTTTTCAGAGAGATGCCGACGATGGCGATCCACTGGTTGTCTTCGCGCACTACCAGCACGGGTTTGTCGTGATAGCGGGCCGTGGGGGCAGTGGGTGACGCGCCAAGAGGGATCACCGCAACGCCACCCGGCACCGGATGGTTGAGCAGGCGACTGATAAAACCCTCGGCCAGGGCTGACTGGCTGGTCAGTAACAACAACAGACAACAAACAACTCTCATGACGATACCACTCGATGTTAAAACGCCCGGGATGGCGGGATGACAACCCCTTGTCCGGCATTCGTCGATCACTAAAGGGTGATCACGACACGTCGGCCACGACAGGCGCGGCTGGGGAAGGGGGCAGATTGTGCCTCGTTATGGTCGGGGCAGCCAGTGGCGGGGCGTGGCTGATGCCCCTTTTGTGCATAGTTGCGTCAGGTTTTATGTCGTGCTCGGGTTGCTTCGCCATTGAGTCGCCCCCGCCCTGGCTCTAGAATCGGCTTCCGGCACTTATGCCACCGACACTCCGAGGAGACGATATGAACGGATTACCCCCTTTGCGCACCACACCGGCCCGATACACGACAGGTCGTGGCTGGCTCTGGGTTCGCAGCGGGTTCGATATCTTCAACAAGGGGATGGGGATCAGCGTAGCCATGGTGCTGGTCTGGTTTATGGTGGGCATGCTGCTGGAGCAACTGCCGGCGGGGGGCCTTATCTCCCAGCTGCTCTACATGGTGTGGGGCGCGGGTTGGGTGGCGGTCGCCGCTCGGGGTTATCGGGGGGAGCCGCTGCAGTTTGCCGATCTCTTCGCCGGTTTTCGCCACAAGTTGACCCCGCTGATGCTCGGCGGTCTGCTGGTGTTGCTGCTGTTCAGCCTGGTTGGCCTCGTCTGTCTCGGTCTGCTCTCCATGTGGGGGCTGCTCCCGCTGCTGACGCAGGATCCCGAGAGCATGGTGGTCTCTGCCAGCCAGTTGCAACAACTGCTGCTGGTGTTGCTGGTGGGTATGCTGCTTATCATTCCCGTGCTGATGGGGGTCATCTTTGCTCCTGCGCTGATCTACCACCACGATATCGGCATCATTCAGGCGGTACGGCTGAGCTTCTTCGGCTGCTGGCGCAATATTTTTCCCTTCTTCTGGTGGGGGCTGCTCTCAGCCATTTTGTTGCTGTTTGGCGCTGTGCTGTTGCTGGTAGGTCTGCTGGTGGTGATCCCGGCGCTCAACTACTCCATCTATGTGGCTTATCGGGATATTTTCCTGGACGAGAGTGCGCAGCCGGAAGCGCCGCACTCAGAACCATTCGGATTTGAAGCCTGATCAAGGGATCAGAGTGAGAAGGGGCCCGCAGCGGCCCCTTCGTTATGTTTGGGTGTGCGGAGTGCTTACTCCTGCCAGATGGGATCCGCCGCCATGCGGGCCAGCAGAAAATCGAGGAAGCTGCGCAGCAGTGGCGACATCTGTTTGCGGGTGGCATACACCCCGTATACCCCGAGGCGCTTGGGCTGCCAGTCGGTCAGCAGGGGCACCAGTTCCCCGCGCTCCAGATAGGGTTGTGCCGAGTAGCGTGGCTGCAGGCTGATCCCTGCGCCTTCCAACGTTGCTTCCAGCAGCAGGTTGGAGATATTGGCGCTCAGGTTACCGCTGACCGGCACTGACTCGGGACCCTCCGGTCCATTGAACTCCCACAGGCTCTTGCCGAAGTAGGTGTAGGTGAGGCAGTTGTGCAGCGCCAAATCCTGCACCTTGTGTGGCATCGGATGATGGGCCAGATAGGCCGGGCTGGCACAGACTACCGAGTGGCAGGTGCCGAGACGGCGTGCCACCAGATTGGGGTCGAGGTCGTTGGTGATGCGCACCGCCAGATCGATCCGCTCCTCCACCAGATTGACGGTTCTGTCGAGCAGCAGAATGTCGATGGCCGTCCCCGGGTATTGCGCCAGATAGTCGTTGGCAGCCCCGACCAGCAGTGCTTCTGACAGGGAGTAGCTGCTGGTGATCCGCAGTTGCCCCTTGGGGGCGTCATCCCCCTTCACGGCGATCTGCTCCATCTCCTCGCCGAGTGCCAGCATTGCGCGGGCCCGGTTCAGCGCCTCCTCTCCCGGCCCTGTCAGGCTCAGACGACGGGTGGTGCGGTGCAGCAGGCGGGCGCCCATCCAGCTCTCCAGCTCGGCCAGATAGCGCGACACCATGGCGCGCGACATATCCAGTTTCTCTCCGGCGCCGCTCAGGCTCCCTTGTTCGACTACGCTGACAAAGACCCGCAAGGCGGTCAGTCGATCCATGTACGGCTCTCTATATGTTCGATATGTGCAACAGTGATGCGCTTTTTATGCTGTATTTGCACCTTAAGTGATCCAATACACTGTGTCCATCAAATGAACCCCCGAATACTTAATGAGGAATAGATGATGAACAACACCCTGATCCGCAACCTGACTCTGGCGACCACCCTGCTGAGTGGCGCCGCACTGGCCGCCCCCCTGAGCGTGACCGTCTACAACCCTGGCGAGAAGGCGATCTTCCCGGTCTCCTCCTCACTGGTGACCGGTGACAAAGAGGCCATCCTGATCGATGCCCAATTCGATGTGCAAAATGGTCAGGCGCTGGTCGACATGATCAAGAAGAGCGGCAAGAAGCTGACCACTGTCTATATCAGTGCCGGTGACCCCGACTTCTACTTCGGTCTGGAGCCGGTCATGGCGGCGTTCCCGGATGTCAAAGTGCTGGCCGACCAGCATGTGGTTGACCATATCAACCAGACCAAGGATGCCAAGCTGAGCTACTGGAGCCCGATCCTCGGCAAGGGCGCACCGAAGAGCTTGACCGTGCCGCAAGTGATGACCGCCAGCCACCTGACGCTGGATGGCGAGAAGATTGAAATCAAAGAGATGAATACCCCGAATGCCTACCTCTGGGCCCCTTCCATCAAGACTGCTTTTGGTGGTGTGCCGGTCTACCACGGGGTGCATGTCTGGATGGCGGACAGCCAGACCAAGGCGGCTCGCAGCAACTGGGTCAAGGCGCTGGATAACCTGCTGGCTCTGAAACCCGAGCGCGTGGTGCCGGGCCACTTCCTGGGCACGGCTCCCAAGGGCACTGCTGCTGTGAGCTTTACCCGTGACTATGTAGAGCGTTTCGAACAGGAGCTGGCCAAGGCGAAAAACTCTGGTGAGCTGATTGAGGCTCTGAAGAAGGCCTATCCGGCACTGCCGGTTGACGATGGTCTGGCCATCGGTGCCAAGGTCAATACCGGCGAGATGAAGTGGTAAGCCACTGAGCCTGCTCTCCCTGTGTTTTTTTACCGGGCCTAAGGGCCCGGTTTTTTATCCGAGATTGAAGTGAGAATGAAGATGAGCGAACAACAAACCACCCTCCATTATGTCTATGACCCGCTCTGTGGCTGGTGCTACGGTGCCGCCCCCCTGTTGCAGGCGGCAGCCACCATTGCTGGGCTCAAGATCGAGCTGCATGCGGGCGGCCTCTGGCTGGGTAGTCGCCGTCAGCCGATGGGCGAGGCATTGCGTGATTATGTGCGCCCCCATGATCAGCGGATCGAAGCGCTGACCGGCCAGCATTTTGGCGAACGCTACTTTAACGAACTGCTACTGCGGGAAGGCTGTCTGCTGGACTCCGAGCCGCCGATCCGTGCGGTTTTGGCCGTCACGGCCTTGGGGGGCGATGGGCTGACTATGTTGCACCGGATCCAGCAATCCCACTATCGGGACGGTATCTGGATTGGTGAACCTGCGTTTCTCGCCACGCTGGCGGCAGAGCAGGGGATTGCAGCCGAGGCATTCCAGCAATCATATCTGCAGGCCCCCTTGCTGCAACATCTGGCAGATAGCCAGGGCTGGATGAAACGGCTGGGCGGTCAGGGTTATCCTACTTTGGGTATAGAACGAGGGGGAAAACTCGAAAGGATAGAGGTCAACCAGTATCTGGGGGAGCCGGAGTTGCTGATCCCACGACTGTTGCGTGCAATAGAGTAAACCGTTAATAGTCTGCGGTAGTTAAAGTGGCCCTCTCTGCGTGTCGATAGCGATATATGGTGCTTATGCAAACTACAAAAGCACAGCTCTACGGCTATGCTCAATTACAAAAACATGAACACATAGCTCCTATCAAAACCGACATTAAACGATGACACGCAGTTAAGGATGAATCTATGCTCCAGAATATGTCCATAGGTCAGAAGTTGAGTACTGGCTTTGCGGTGCTGGCACTTTGCGTATGCCTGCTTGCCGGGTATGGCGTCTCACGACTGTCGTATCTCAATCAACAAAACACTGTATTGGCAGAGAACCTTATCCCTTCTGTTCGCTATGCAAGTCAGATGCATATCGCACTGCTTGATGCTCGGCGTTTCCAATTATCTATGGTGATCGCGATGGGCTACAACGACAGTGCGGATATTGAACGAACCCAACAAGGTGTGATGGATTCAAAGGCACGTTTTGAGCAGGCTGCGGCTAATTACGGCGGATTGGCTTTTAATGCTGCTGATGAAGAGCAAACCTTTAACGCGTTGAAGACTGCCGGAAATGCCTTTTTTACTGCGCATGACCCGCTATATCAGGCGGTGAAACAGAGTAGTGACAAGACAAGAGAGATTTTGCAAGGGAATCTCAGAACCACGCTGGAGCAGGCAACAAAATTAACGATGGATTTGCGTGAGATAAATGAGCGTATTGGCAAGGAGATGGATGCCCAAGGTGAAGAGGCATATACCAGCTCCAAATTCCTCAGTATCTTGACTGGCGCAGCGACTCTCATCTTCGTGGTGTTGATTGCATGGTATTTGAGTCAACAAATCAAACGACCCGTTAATCGCTTGCTGGAACTTGTTGGTAGCGTCGCGGCTGGTGATTTGACTCATCGTGTGCAGTTGAATGCGTTTAATCAGGATGAATTAGGACAACTGGCGAAAGGCTTTGCGCAGATGCAAGAAAACTTGCGCAAACTGGTTGGGGAGGTATCCGGTTCTGTTGTACAGATGAGCTCTGCGGTAGAGGAGATCAGTGCTGTAGCAAGGCAGTCAGCCAACAATATGAATGCTCAGCAACATGAGCTGAACCAGCTGGCGACGGCGATGAACGAGATGCAAGCCACGGTGCAGGAGGTCTCTCGCAATACCAGCGATGCGGCCAGTGCCGCCACCTCGGCCAGTGAGACGGCCGAACTTGGTGCGCAAACGGTGAATGACTCCATTCAACGTATTGAACGGGTCGCCGGTGCCATCGAGAGTACCGCGGTGGTGATCCGCCAACTGGGCGATGACAGTCGCAATATCGGCATGGTGCTGGAGGTGATCCGCGGCATTGCCGAGCAGACCAACCTGCTGGCATTGAACGCCGCCATTGAAGCGGCCCGTGCCGGTGAGCAGGGACGGGGGTTTGCGGTGGTGGCCGATGAGGTGCGTACTCTGGCCAAGCGCACTCAGGACTCTACCTCCCAGATCAATACCATCATTGCCGAGTTGCAGCAGCGTGCCGAACAGGCGGGTAGTACCATGCAACAGAGTCAGGAGCTGATGAATACCACGGTTGCTACCGCGCGGGAAGCGGGCGAGTCCATCTCCCAGATCAGTGGCTCGGTCAGCAGCATCTCCCACATGAACATCCAGATTGCGACAGCCACCGAAGAGCAGGGGGCGGTGAGCGAGGAGCTCAACCGTAACGTGGTCAATATCAGCCATGCTTCCGAAGAGGTGGCCGCCGGTGCTACCCAGATGGCTCAGGCGTGCAATGAGCTGAACCATCTGGCAACCCAGTTGCAGGATATGGTGCGCCGTTTCAGGGTGTAATCCCTCGGCGAGTCAAACAGCCCGATTACCGCAAGGTGATCGGGCTTTTCTATTTTGAAGGGGTAACCAGAGAGGTTCACTGCGAGCGGATGACTTGTCCAGCCGGACGATATTGTGCATGCTGATGGCCCATTTTCCAGGCAGGACTCTTGCTGTATGAATCTTCGCGATCTCGAATATCTGGTGGCGCTGGATGAGGAAAAACATTTTCGCAAAGCCGCTGAACGCTGCTTTGTCAGTCAACCCACCCTGAGCGGCCAGCTGCGCAAGCTGGAAGATGAACTCGGGGTCATTCTGATCGAACGTACCTCGCGCAAGGTGCTGTTTACTCCGGCTGGCGATGCCATGGCCCATCAGGCGCGTCGGGTGCTCAAGGAGGTGCGCGAGCTCAAGAGCATCGGTCAGCACTTCTCCGAGCCGATGTCCGGGGAGATCCATATCGGTTTTATTCCGACCGTGGGCCCCTACCTGTTGCCCCGCATTATCCAGACCCTGCGTGAGCGTTTTCCCCAGCTGGAGTTTTACCTCTATGAGGAGCAGACTCAAACCCTGCTCAAACGGCTGGAAGAGGGGGAGCTGGATTGCGTCATTCTGGCCGAGATGCCGGGGATGGAGGGGTTTGGTTCAATCCAGCTCTATCATGAGCCGATGTGGTTGGCTGTGCCTTGCCATCACCCCGAAGCACAGGCCAGGCAGGTGCCGCTTGGTAATCTCAAGGGCAAGAAATTGCTGATGCTGGCCGATGGCCACTGTTTGCGGGATCAGGCGATGGGATTCTGTTTCGCCGGCGGGATAGGTGAGGATCAACGCTTCAAGGGGACCAGTCTCGAGACGCTGCGCAACATGGTGGCCGCCGGTAGTGGTATGACTCTGGTGCCAAAGTTGGCCGTACCTGCCGATCATGATGAGGGCGGGGTGAGCTATCGTCCTGTGGTTGACCCTGTGCCGGGGCGTACCATCTCGCTGCTCTATCGCCACTACTCGGTGCGTCGCCCCTGCTTCAACGAGCTGGCGGCCTCGATCGCCACGCTGATGACCAAGCAGTTGGCCCAATAAAAAAACCGGCAGCCAAGGCTGCCGGTTTTGCTTCTGCCGCGAGAGCAGCTTAGAAGATATCGTCGGTTGAGACAGGCCCTTCCACATCGGGGTTGTCACCGCCGTAGACCTGATTGCCATCCGAGCTCGGTGCTGCGTAGCGGGTCGGCTCGGTCCCTTCCTTGAAGTATTCGTCGGTGCCGCCACTGGTTGCCAGCAGGCCGGTTTCGCTATCAATCTTCACTGTCATGATCCCTTCGGGAACCGGCATTTTGTGCTCCGGCAGCTTTTTGAGGGCGACTTTCATGAAGTCGATCCAGATAGGCTGCGCGGCGCCGCCACCAAACTCGGCACGGCCAAGGCCACGCTGGTGGTTGTCAAAACCGATCCAGGAGGTGGCAACGATGTCCGGGGTGTAGCCGGAGAACCAGGCATCCCGCGATTCGTTGGTGGTACCGGTTTTGCCTGAGATATCGTGACGTTTCAGGTCGCGGGCTGCACGCCAGCCGGTACCACGCCAGCCGTTGCCACCCCAGATGGCTGTGCTCAGGGTGTCGGTGATCAGGAACGCACTCTGGGCACTGATGGTATGCGGGGCGATGGTTGGCGCGAGAGGGGTCTGCGTGCCATCTTGTGCGGCTCCATCAACAGTTGGCTCCGGTAGTGTGCTCTGCTCGGGTGCGGCCTGCTGTTCGCAGGTGGTGCAAGCAATAGCAGGATTGGCCTGATAGAGGGTGTTCTCCAGACTGTCGGTCACTTTGTCAATGAAGTATGGGGTAACCAGGAAGCCACCGTTGGCCAGTACCGAGTAACCACGTACCACTTCGAGGGGGGTGAATTCGGCAGCGCCCAGCGCCAGCGACTCATGGGGAGAGATGAAGTCGCGGGGGAAGCCAAAGCGGGTCAGACCGTCGATATAGGTATCCAGACCGATGGCGCGCATCAGTCGAACCGACATCACGTTCTTGGACTTGGCCAGACCCAGACGCAGCGGGGTGGGGCCATCATAAACGGCCGGGGAGTTCTTGGGCTGCCACATGGGCCCTTTTGACGGATCCCACTGGTTGATCGGCGCATCGTTGATGAGCGACGCCAGGGTATAGCCATGCTCCAGCGCGGTCGCATAGAGGAAGGGCTTGATATTGGAACCGATCTGGCGACGCGCCTGATCGACCCGGTTGAATTTGGAGAGTTCGAAGCTGAAACCACCGACCAGTGCTTCCAGTGCCCCATTTTTCGGGTTCATGGCAACCAGCGCGGCGTTGACGTCCGGGATTTGGGCCAGCAGCAACTCTTCGCCCTCTTCCCGTACCCAGATCTGGGCGCCGACTTTCAGCACATCGCGCGCCGATTTCGGGGCATAGCTCTGACGGTCGTCGGTAATAAAGGAGCGGGCCCATTTAATGCCGTTCCAGCCGAGCTCTGCTTCCTTGCCATTCTTCAGTACCAGCGTGGCGCTGCGATCACCAAGCTGGGTCACGACCGCCGCCATCAGCGGATCATAAGTGGGCTGCTTGCCAAGGTGAGCGACAATCTGCTCGTAATCCCAGGCTGTCTCGCCAGCCTTCCATAACTGAGCCGTTGGGCCGCGATAGCCGTGGCGCATGTCATAGGCAAAAACGCCATCGAGCAGTGCCTGTCTTGCCGCCCGCTGACGTTCGGCAGAGACGGTAGTGTAGACGTGCAGGCCCATGGTATAGGCATCTTCACCGAACTGCTCGACCATCTTCTGGCGCACCATTTCCCCCAGATAGGGGGCGTGCAGGGTCACTTCGGCGCCGTGAAAACGGGCCTTGATCGGCATCTTGGACGCTTCGTCAAACTGGGCTTGGGTGATCTTGCCGGTTTCCAGCATCCGGCCCAGCACCACGTTGCGGCGAGCAAAGGCGCGCTCGGGGGAGCGGATGGGGTTGAGCATGGAGGGGGCTTTCGGCAGACCTGCAATGATGGCGATCTCGTCCAGTCCCAGATCCTTGACCTCTTTACCAAAGTAAACCTGTGCCGCAGCACCGATCCCGAAGGAGCGATAACCGAGGGGGATCTTGTTGAGGTAGAGTTCGAGGATCTCATCTTTTGAGAGATTCTGCTCGATCCGCCAGGCCAGGAAGACCTCCTTGATCTTGCGGATGATGGTCTTCTCATTGCTCAGGAAGAAGTTGCGGGCAACCTGCTGGGTGATGGTACTGGCACCCTGACGGGCATGGCCGGAAACAGCCCAGACAGATGCGGCTCGAATGATACCTATCGGGTCAATGCCCGGGTGCTCATAGAAACGTGCATCTTCGGTCGCCAGTACGGCATCGATCATGGGTTGCGGAATTTCGTCCAGACGCAGCGGAATGCGACGAATTTCGCCATATTGGGCGATCAACTCTCCATCCCGGCTGTAAACCCGCATCGGGGTTGCCAGCTTGACGTCACGCAGTGCGGTGACATCGGGCAGTTGGGGTTTGATATAGAAGTAGATACCGATGAGGCTGGCAACACCCAGCACTGCACCCAGCATCATGACAATAAACAGGCGAACGAGCCATTTCAGCATGGAAGAACTACCAATCGTCTTAAAATTAGCCAACGGGCGCAGAGTATAGCCCTTTTGCCATCGGGAATTCGAGGTTTTCCTGTGGCGAGCCACCCACCTCAAAAGGATGCGAGAGGTTAGCACTACGGGGAGCAATAACCAAGGAGGGCCACTTGCCATGAAGAAAGCGAGATGGGTCACTTTTCGGCATAAACTTTATGACATTGATAGTTAGAGCATTTAGGATGAGTGAAGCACTCCTCTGATCGGGTGTCCTACACTCTGTTCAGGAATAAAACCAAATAACGCATGGATGTGTATATGTTTGGGCTTTTTAACAAGGGATCCCTCCTCCCTCTGGTGGGCATTGATTTTGGCAGCCAGACCATCAAGGCCGTTACCCTCAGTGGCCGACCCGGCAAGCTTCATCTCGAATCTGTCGCCGATATTGCCACCCCGAAAGGGACGCTGGTTGACTATCAATTGCAGGATATCGAGCGCGTCAGCCAATCTCTCAAGACCCTCAAGCGTCTTATTCCAACTCACAGCGACTATGCCGCCACTGCGGTGACCGGTTCCAACGTGATTACCAAGGTGATCCAGATTGATGCCCGCCTCAGCGACAAGGAGCTGGAGAATCAGGTGCAGCTGGAGGCCGAGCAGATCATTCCCTTCCCCCTCGATGAAGTGAGCCTCGACTTTGAGGTGCTGAGCACCAACAACAGTGAAGATCGTCAGGATGTGCTGCTGAGTGCAGCCCGTACCGAGAGTGTCAACGGCCGGGTCAGCGCCCTTGCCGAAGCCGGTATTGCCGTCAAGGTGGTGGATGTGGGCGCCCATGCGCTGGGTCGTGCCGTGGTGGCCTGTCTGCCCGAATTGCAGGAGAGTGAACGGCCGATCGGGGTGATAGATATCGGTGCCAGTGCCATGACCTTTGCGGCGCTGGTCAAGGGAGAGGTGATCTACTCCCGCTTGCAAAACTTCGGCGGCGATCAGTACAGCCAGGCGCTCTCCTCCTTTTATGGCATGACGCTGGATGAGGCTGAGCAGGCTAAAACCAAAGGTACCTTGCCTGTTGACCATGAGCTGGATGTGCTGATGCCCCACATCAACTCGCTGCTGCAGCAAGTGCGGCGCAATATCCAGCTCTTTTGCAGTTCATCCGGTTATCGCGACATCGCAAAACTGGTGCTGACGGGGGGAGGCAGTCTGCTGCCCGGTTTGTTGGTGCAGGTAAAAGAAGAGGTCAATTGCGAGGTATTGCACCCGGATCTGTTCGCTCTGTTTGGCAAACCGAAAGGAGAGGCCGAGCTGGTACATGGTGCTAAATATATGACGGCATTCGGGTTGGCTCTGAGGAGTTTCACACCATGTCAAATATAAACCTTCTACCCTGGCGTGAAGCCCGGGCCCAGCGCCAAAAGAAACAGTTCGGGGCCTTGCTGGGGATTTTTGTGCTGGCCACGGTCGCGCTGGGATTTTTTGCCAACTGGCTGGTTGATCGCCAGATCGTCGCCCAGCAGCAGCGCAACCAGAGGCTGGTTCAGGAGATGACTATTCTGGATGCCCAACTGGGGGAGATCCGTCTGCTCAAAGAGCGTCGCAAGGAATTGATCGATCGGATGCAGCTCATCGAGCAGTTGCAGATGCGACGCAATGTGCCCGTCCGCCTCTTCAATCAGCTGCCTTCATTGGTACCCAATGGGGTTTACCTCAACACCCTCTCGATGCAGAACAATATTATTGATGTAAATGGCAAGACCGAAGCCTATGGTCGGGTGGCCAGCATGATGCGGCGGATTGATGGTTCCGGTTGGTTGGGTCAGGCAAAGATAAGCACTATTTTTGCGGCTGATGTTGCGCCAGTGTCATTGAGCCAGTTTTCCATGATGTTCCTGATCGCCAACAATGCTGCGGCTGCAGGGAATGTGGCCAAGGAGCAACAATGAACCTTCAGCAACTCAACGAGTTGGATATCAATGACATAGCAAGCTGGCCAAAATGGGCAAAAGGGGTCTTCATCTTTTTCTGCTGCGTGTTGACCGGCGGCGCCATCTACTACTACGTGATTGCCAACTCACTGACCAGTTTGACTCAGGAAGCGGGGAAAGAGACCGAACTGAAAGCCCAGTTTGAAAGCAAGGCGATGCTGGCTGCCAACCTGGGGGCATACAAGGCGCAAATGGTCCAGCTTGAGCAACTGGTCGATACCCAGCTCAAGCAGTTGCCCAATACCCATGAGGTCGCCGGTCTGCTGGACGATATCAGCTTTATTGCTACCGACAACGGCTTGAAATTGAACCGGATCAACTGGGAGCCAGAGGTAAAGCACGAGTTTTCAACCGAGCTACCAATGCGTATCGAGGTAGTGGGCACTTACCATGAAATTGGAAAGTTCACCGCTGACATGGCCGCCTTGCCCCGTATCGTCATCCTTGACTCCTTCACTCTGGGTCAGAGCAAGGATGAAGGGGAGCTGATTTCGATGTCGATGTTGGCCAAGACCTACAAGTACAACGGTAAAACAGTGGAGCCGAAACAATGAGACGCATCTGCTGGTTGTTGCCTGCCCTCTTGCTGGCGGCGTGTGGTGGTCAGGAGGACATGGATAGCTATGTCGCCCAGACCAAAGCAAGGCCGCCCATACCTATCGAGCCCTTGCCCGAGCTGAAGCCATTTGCCCCTATGCACTACCAGCAACGCGAGTTGCGCAGCCCCTTCATGGTTCCCCAGCCTGAGGCGACGGTCGGAAGTACAAGTACTGCCAAGGCCCAGCCGGATTGTGCACAGACCCTGATGGATCGTGAGAAAGAGGTGCTGGAAAATTATTCGCTGGCCAGTCTGTCGATGCATGGTTCTTTGGGTAAGGCGGGTCAGTTGTGGGCCTTGATCAGCACCCCGGATGGCAAATCGATGCGGGTCGGGCTCAACCAGTATATGGGGCTTGATCAGGGCCGGGTCATCAAGATCACTGACACTGCCGTGGATTTGCTGGAAACCATTCCGGACGGGAAGGGGTGCTGGGTAACAAGAGAAACCCAGTTGGCAATGGCCAATGTGCAAGAAAAACAATAATCAGGGACGAACAGCAATGAGAACAACAATAGAGAGTGTATCCAAAGTGGCTTTGCTGTTTTGCGCCAGCGCCCTCAGTCAGGCGTGGGCAGTGGCAACCCTGCAGGAGATCAAGGTCAATCCGCTGCTTGCCGATCAATTGCTGGTGGAGCTCAGTTTCAGTGAGCCGGTCACGGGCTTTACCGATCGTCTCTCTTACCAACCCAATCAGTTGTTGTTGCATGTTCCCGGTGCGGTAGGGGCGCTGAAAGTGAACCCGCTGCCGATCCAGCGCCTGGGGGTAGATAATATCAAGGTTGAGGGTAAGGGCGCAGGTCTGGATATCAAGATCGCACTCGATCAGCTGGCCCCCTATCAGGTTCAGCAACAGGGGACCAAATTACTGGTGTCATTGGGCGAGGGGGCCTCTTCCGGGCTCATCAATGGTGAGAGCGCGCTGATTGCACCCGCAACCTCGGCTACTCCTGTGCCAGTGCCCTCTGCGATGGTGGCCACACCCTCTCCTTCGGCGCTGCTCAATCCTCAGGTCGTCGCTCGGTCTATGCCTGTTGCGCCCGTGACAACGCCGGTAGCAACACAGCCTGCCAGCAAGCCGGTGCTCAACAACTATCAAAGCAGTGGGGGCGGCGCCTATTTCAACTCGGTTACCGGTGTGGATTTTCGTCGTGGTAAAGATGGCCAGGGGGAGTTTCTGGTCACGCTGGATAACAGCTCCGCCGCCGTTGATGTGAGCAGCCGCGGTCAGACCGTACTGGCCAAGTTTCATGGTACTCGGGTACCGGATGGTTTGCTAAATCTGATCAACGTGCAGGATTTTGCAACGCCGGTCTCTCAGGTTGAAGTCTCCCGGCAGGGCAGTGATACCCTGTTTGAACTGTCGATCAATGGTCAGTTTGATTACCGTTACGATCAGGCAGACAAGCTCTTCATTATCGAGGTGAAAAAGCGGACGACGGCCACGGCATCGAAGCAGTATCATGGCAAGCCCATCTCATTGAACTTCCAGGATATTCCAGTCCGTACCGTGTTGCAGCTGATCGCTGATTTCAACAATCTCAACCTGGTAACCACAGATTCGGTAGCAGGCAATATTACCCTGCGTCTGGATGGGGTGCCGTGGGAGCAGGCGCTCGACATTATTTTGAAGGTGCGGGGTCTGGATAAGCGGCTGGATAACAACATCTTGCTGGTAGCGCCTGCAGAAGAGATCGCAACACGCGAGAAGCAACAACTTGAGAGCCGCAATCAGGTTGCTGATTTGGCGCAGCTCTATACCGAGTATCTGCAGATAAACTATGCCAAGGCCTCGGAAGTGGCGGCCCTGCTCTCTTCCGAAAGTACCAAGTTGCTGTCACCCCGTGGTGCGGTGAGCGTGGACGAGCGAACCAACGTGCTGGTGGTCAAGGATACCGCCGATGTCATCAGCAGCATCAAACGGATGCTCGATATTCTCGATATTCCGGTCAAGCAGGTGGTTATCGAGGCGCGGATGGTGACTATTGACGATGGCTTTGATGAAGCGCTCGGGGTGCGGTGGGGTGTGACCAAAAACGATGGTCATGGCAACAGTACGTCCGGCTCAATCGAGGGGAATGATGGCTCTGGTAATAACAATGGAGGCTCGACAATTACCAGGCCGACAGCAGACGATCGGTTGAACGTCAACCTGCCGGTGACCAATGCGGCCGGTACTTTGGCCTTCCAGGTTGCCCGTTTGGCTGATGGCACCTTGCTGGATCTCGAGTTGTCGGCGCTGGAAAAAGAGAGCAAGGCCGAGATTATCGCCAGTCCGCGCGTGACCACTGCGAACCAGAAACCGGCGCTGATCGAGCAGGGTACCGAGATCCCCTATGTGGAGTCCTCTTCCAGTGGCGCTACCTCGGTTACCTTCAAGAAGGCGGTATTGAGCCTGAAGGTTACTCCGCAGATCACCCCTGACAATCGGGTGATTCTCGACCTGACCGTGACCCAGGATACCAAGGGTGAAACGGTACCGACCGGTA
Source organism: Aeromonas sp. R2-2 (assembly GCF_040908355.1). Lineage (NCBI taxonomy): Bacteria > Pseudomonadati > Pseudomonadota > Gammaproteobacteria > Aeromonadales > Aeromonadaceae > Aeromonas > Aeromonas sp. R2-2. The sequence continues at coordinate 29,092 of NZ_JBFODQ010000023.1, forward strand.
CCGGTGATGCGGTTTCCATCAACGCCCAGTCCATCACCACTCAGGTGCTGGTGAACAATGGCGAGACCCTGGTGTTGGGCGGCATCTATCAGCAGACCATAAAGAGCGATGTGACCAAGGTGCCGTTGCTGGGTGACATTCCCGGATTGGGGGCCTTGTTCCGCAAGACCACCAGCGAGAACAAAAAGCGGGAGTTGCTGATTTTCGTGACGCCCAAGATAGTCACCGACGCCTTCTGAATGCTTTACATGTGAGGGTAAAACACATATAACCTTACGCCCCAATGAGGCTGGGGCGTAAGGGCTGCGGTTGCCAGTCCCGATATCTATTGAGATAATCCCCCTCCTGATCCATCGCAAGATAAGGTTCATAGGTACCCCGATCCAGTATTCATCGGGGTCGTACAGTTTGTAATTACTAACGAAAAGACATGGCTGAGAAACGCAATATTTTCCTGATAGGTCCCATGGGTGCGGGCAAGAGCACCATAGGTAGACATCTGGCAGAACAACTGCATATGGAGTTTTTCGACTCAGATCATGAGATTGAGCGCCGCAGTGGTGCTGATATCGGCTGGGTGTTCGATGTTGAAGGCGAAGAAGGTTTCCGGATTCGCGAAGAGAAGGTGATCGGCGAATTGTCAGAGCAGCAGGGTATCGTGCTGGCGACGGGTGGCGGTGCCATCAAGAGTCGCGAAACCCGCAACAAGTTGTCTGCTCGTGGCATTGTGGTCTACCTCGAAACCACTATCGAAAAGCAGCTGGCGCGCACACAGCGAGACAAACGCCGCCCTCTGCTACAGACCGAAGAACCGGCACGCGAAGTGCTGGAACGTCTGGCACAAGAGCGCAATGCCCTGTATGAAGAGGTTGCCGACTTTGTTGTGCACACCGATGACCAGAGCGCAAAAATCGTTGCCAATCAAATTGTAAAGCTGATCGGTATGTAATCTAGAGGACGTCCATGGAACGGTTGAAGGTCGAACTGGGTGAACGCAGCTATCCCATCGAGATAGCTGCCAGGTTGTTGCAGCGCCCCGAGGCGCTGGTATCGACCATCAAGGGCAAGCGGGTGATGATAGTGACCAACACGGTCGTTGCTCCGCTTTATCTTGAACAGGTAACCGCTCTGCTGTCGGGTTTTCAGGTTGAACACCTGATCCTGCCTGACGGCGAGGCGTGCAAGAACCTGGCGACTTTTGAGCAGATCATGTCTGCTCTGCTTGAAACCAACCATGGGCGCGATACGACACTGATCGCTCTGGGGGGCGGCGTGATCGGGGATGTGGTGGGCTTTGCGGCAGCAAGCTATCAACGTGGCATTCCTTTTATCCAGATCCCGACCACTCTGCTCTCCCAGGTTGACTCCTCTGTCGGCGGTAAAACTGCTGTCAACCACCCCCTCGGCAAGAACATGATTGGGGCTTTTTATCAGCCCAAACAAGTTGTTATCGATACCGAATGTCTGAGTACCTTGCCCGCCCGCGAATTTGCCGCAGGGATGGCCGAGGTGATCAAGTACGGCATCATTTGGGATGCTGATTTCTTCAGCTGGCTGGAGCAGAACATGGTGCGTCTGCAACAGCTGGAACCTGCCGCGCTGGCCTACGCCATCAAACGCTGCTGCGAGATCAAAGCCGATGTGGTCGGTCAGGATGAGACCGAGCACGGCGTCCGTGCGCTGCTCAATCTGGGCCACACCTTTGGTCATGCCATCGAGGCCGAGCAGGGGTATGGCAACTGGCTGCACGGTGAAGCAGTATCAGCCGGCACCATGCTGGCAGCCTGGACTGCGCAGGCCCGTGGCGATATGAGCGAAGCGGACGTTGCGCGTGTGCGCGCTCTGCTGCTGGCCGCCAATCTGCCCATTCATGCGCCTGCCGAGATGGATTTCGCTGCCTTTATTCGCCATATGCGCCGTGACAAGAAGGTGCTGGAAGGCAAGCTGCGTCTGGTGTTGCCGGTTGGCATCGGCCATGCGCAGGTGGTGGGGGATGTGTCCGATGCCGAGTTGCTGGCGGTGATCGAGTCTGGTCGTGACGAATAAACTGCTAAAACTTCCTTCCCAGCGGCAGCTGGTTGACCGGCTGCTGCATCTGATTGAATTCAATCACCCTTTCATTTTTCTCTCCGGTAAACCCGGTTGTGGTCGCGGTACGCTGTGCGAATCCCTGCTCGGCGTGTTGCCGGAAAAAGTGCGGGTGGTAAGCCTGATTGGTACGCCTGCCATGAAGATGGTGGATGTGCGCCAGCTGTTGCTGCCACAGGTGGTGGCGCGCCCGCTGTTCAATCCACAGGATGCGCTGGCGGAGAGCTTCTTTCGCATGCTGGAGGGGAGCAAGCCTGCCACCCTGTTGCTACTGATAGAGCGTGCCGACCAGTTGCCGGCCGACCTGCTGGGAGAGTTGTGGGCGATCATACGTCATAACGATACCCTGGCGGCGCCCCATCAGCTGGCCATTATCGTCTCGGGTAGTGACGTCTGGTGTCGTACCCAACGACCGCAGCTCAAAGGGCGTGCCATGCCAGCCCTTGAGCTGGAGGTGCCGCCCCTGAGCCCGCCCGAGCAGCGCATCTTCTTGTATGAGAAAGCCAAAGAGCTCAAGATCCCGGCGACCCTCTTGCCCAAGCCGCAAGTGGAGGAGATCCTGAAAACGGCGAACGGACATCCGTCCACCATCATGCAGTTACTGGAGGATATCATGACCGACAGAAGGCCCAAGAAGCGTCAGGCGGAGTTGCCCGTCAAGAAGATTGCCACCGCTATCGCGCTGGTCGCTGGCGGGCTACTGGCTTTGAGCTACCTGCTGCCTGCGCTGTTTGACAATGAAAGCAAACCGGCACTGCAGGATCCGGCGCAGAACACGGCATTGCCGATCCCGGTAGCGGGAGGCGATCCCCTCACCGCAGGCGGTTCGAATACCGATGCCGCTGCACAAGGCGCGCAAAACAGCGCTGCAGCCAGCAATCCCAACGGGGTTGTGAAGGATTGGCAGCCGGAGGCGAAAGTGCTGCCCAAGTCGGTAGAGAGCGAAACCGTGACCACCGAATCAACCAATTACGAAGGGCGTCGGGTGGTGATCTCTGACGAGGTCGTGCAAAAGCTGATGACCGAACCCAAGGTGAGCGGCGCACTGCCTACTGACGTGGTGGACGAGCTGACCGGCAAGAACCCGAGTGGCACAGCCCCCAGTGGTGCAATCGCAACCACGGCGCCGGCCAGTACCTCCAAAGCACTGAATCCGGCGACAACCGCAACGCCTGCTGCGACCACCAAAACCGCCAGCAACGAGCCGGTTGCCGCGCCAGCACCCAAAGTGGCCCTGACACCGGTCGCCACCTTGAACAAGAAGCCGCGCAACCACTACAGCGTTCAGCTGATGGGGGCGAGCAACACCAAGGCGGTGGATCAATTTGTCGCCGAGCATGGTCTGGCGGGTAAGGTATGGGTCTATCAAACCAAATTCCGTGGCAGCCCCTGGTACGTGGTGCTGCAAGGGGATTATGCCGGTCTGACCCAGGCCAAGAGTGCCATTCGCAAGCTTCCGCCAGCCTTGCTGAAAGGCCAGCCCTGGCCCAAGTCGTTTGCACAGGTACAAAAAGAGCTGAAGCAATAGCCTTGATACCGGATAAGGGGGTAGAATCGTCCCCCTTTTTGGGTCTTGCCTTCTTACACACCGGATTTCCATGAAAAAAACACGCGCTTTTTTAAAATGGGCCGGGGGAAAATACTCCCTGGTTGAAGAGATTGCCGAGCGCCTGCCGGCCGGGCGTGTGTTGCTGGAGCCCTTCGTCGGGGCCGGGTCAGTGTTTCTCAACACCGACTACGACGCGTATGTGCTCAACGACATCAATCCGGATCTGATCTGCCTGTATAACCACCTCAAGCTGACGCCGGACAGTTTCATTGCCGAGGCGCGCAAGCTGTTTGTGGCAGAGCACAACCACAAGGCGGCCTATTACCGGCTGCGTACCCAGTTCAATCAGACCGAGACCACCTTCGAGCGGGCACTCTTGTTCCTGTTCCTCAACCGTCACGGTTTCAACGGACTGTGCCGCTACAACAAGAAGGGCGGCTTCAATGTGCCGTTCGGCTCCTACAAGAAACCCTATTTCCCGGAAAAAGAGCTGTGGGCCTTTGCCGAAAAGGCGCAGAAGGCGACCTTTATCTGCGAGAGCTACGCCGATGCCATCAAGCGTGCCGAAGAGGATTGGGTTATCTATTGTGATCCACCCTATGCGCCGCTCTCCACTACGGCGAGCTTCACCACCTATGCCTCCGGCGGTTTTACCCTGGATGATCAGGCGATCCTGGCGCGACTGGCCCGCCACACAGCGGCTCACAAAGGGGTGCCGGTGCTGATCAGCAACCACGATATTGAGCTGACTCGTGAGCTTTATCGCGGTGCCCGCCTCGACGAGATTCTGGTCAAGCGCACCATCAGTCGCAACGGCGGCACCCGCAACAAGGTGGCCGAGTTGTTGGCGCTCTATCCCCCAGGAATCGAACCGGAGCAGGGCTACTATCCCAGCGACAGTGAACTGCTGCCACTGACGTAACAGACCATGCGGCGCCCAGGGGCGCCGTTTTTTATGGGCGAGTCCGCGCCCGTGCCGATGTCCTATAACCCGGGTTGCTGGGGGAGGGGAGGTGATTGCCCCATTTACCCCGCATTCGAGTCGTTTTCGCCCGCCTTTTACGTTAAAATTGCGCCGCTTTTTCTCCCTGGCTGCCAATGGATGATGCTGATGAAAGACTTTCTGATTGCCCCCTCGATCCTCTCTGCCGATTTTGCCCGTCTGGGTGACGATGTAGCCAAGGTACTGGCTGCCGGTGCCGACGTGGTTCACTTCGACGTGATGGACAACCACTATGTCCCCAACCTGACCATTGGCCCCATGGTCTGTCAGGCGCTGCGTGACTACGGTATCGAGGCCCCCATCGACGTGCACCTGATGGTCAAGCCGGTGGATCGCATCATTCCTGATTTTGCCAAGGCCGGTGCTTCCCTCATCACCTTCCATCCGGAAGCGTCCGATCACGTTGATCGCTCTTTGGGCCTCATCAAGGAGATGGGCTGCCAGGCCGGTCTGGTGCTGAATCCTGCTACCTCGCTCTCCTGCCTCGAGTATGTGATGGACAAGCTGGATGTGATCCTGCTGATGTCGGTCAACCCGGGCTTCGGTGGCCAGAGCTTTATCCCCGGTACCCTCGACAAGCTGCGTCAGGTGCGTCGTCTGATCGACGAGAGCGGCCGCGATATTCGCCTCGAGATCGATGGCGGGGTGAAGGTCGACAACATTCGCGAGATCGCCGAAGCGGGTGCCGACATGTTTGTCGCCGGCTCGGCCATTTTCAGCCAGCCTGACTACAAGGCGGTGATCGACAAGATGCGTGCGGAGCTGGCTCATGTCACACGCTGAGCGCGCATTTGATTTGGTGCTGTTCGATCTGGACGGCACCCTGATTGATAGCGCCGCCCAGCTGGCGCTGGCGGTCAATCTGACTCTGGCAGACCTCGGTCTGGCGCAGGCTGATGAAGCGGTGATCCGTACCTGGGTAGGCAACGGAGCCGACAAGCTGATCCAGCGGGCGCTCGCCTATCGCGAGGCCGATCCCGAGCTGTTTGCCAAGGCCAGGCCGATCTTTTTCCAGCACTACAACGCTTGCCTGCTGCAAGGGCTGGCGATGTATGACGGGGTGGCCCAGAGTCTGCGTCGCTTGCAAAGCCTGGGCTACAAGCAGGCGATCGTCACCAACAAGCCGAGCGATTTCGTGGCCCCCATCCTCGATGCCCTTGGCATCAGCGATTGCTTCGAACTCTGGCTTGGCGGCAACTGTGTGCCGGTCAAGAAGCCGAGCCCGGAGCCCTTGCTGCACGCCTGCCAGGAGTTGGGGGTGAGCCCCGCTCGCACCCTGATGGTGGGCGACTCCGAAAATGACGTGCTGGCGGCCAAGGCGGCTGGCATGAAGGTGGTGGGCCTTACATACGGCTACAACTATGGTCGTCCCATCGCCGACTCCCATCCAGACTGGGTATTCGAGCAGTTTGCCCAGCTCGATGCACTTTTGGTCTAATAGCGCAGCTGGGCTGGCTGAATAACAAGGATTAACACTCTCATGACTAAACCAATCGTATTGAGCGGAGCGCAACCCTCCGGTCAACTGACCATCGGCAACTACATGGGGGCCCTGCGTCAGTGGGTCAACATGCAGGATGAGTTCGACTGCCTCTACTGCATCGTCGACCTGCACGCCATCACCACTCGTCAGGACCCGGCTGCCCTGCGCAAGGCTTGTCTGGACGCGGCAGCCCTCTATCTGGCGGTCGGTATCGATCCCAAGAAGAGCACCGTCTTCATCCAGTCTCACGTGCCGCAGCACGCCGAGCTGGGCTGGATCCTCAACTGCTATACCCAGATGGGTGAGTTGTCGCGCATGACCCAGTTCAAGGACAAGTCCGCCCGTTTCGAGAACAACGTCAACGTCGGCCTGTTCGGTTATCCGGTGCTGATGGCGGCCGACATCCTGCTCTATCAGGCCAATCAGGTGCCGGTCGGCAACGACCAGAAGCAGCATCTGGAGCTGACCCGCGACATCTGCACCCGTTTCAACAACCTCTATGGTGAGGTGTTCACCATGCCGGAGCCCTTCATTCCGACCGAAGGGGCACGGGTGATGAGCCTGCAGGATCCGACCAAGAAGATGTCCAAGTCGGATGACAACGAAGCCAACTTCATCGGCCTGCTGGAAGATCCCAAGCAGATCGTCAAGAAGATCAAGCGTGCGGTGACCGACTCCGACGAGCCGGCGGTGGTGCGTTTCGACCCGGAAAACAAACCGGGTGTCTCCAACCTGCTGACCCTGATGTCCGGTGTGACCGGCCGCTCCATCCCCGAGCTGGAGCAGCACTTCGAAGGCAAGATGTACGGTCACCTCAAGACCGAAACCGCCGAAGCCGTGGTTGCGCTGCTGGAACCGATCCAGGCCCGTTTCCACGAGTTGCGTCAGGATGAGGCCCATCTGATCGCGATTCTGGCAGAAGGCGCACAAAAGGCGCGCGAAAGAGCTGAAAAAACCCTGACCAGCGTATATGATGTAGTCGGCTTCGTTCCTCGAGCCTGACATACTGGGAAGGTGTAGTAGAAGAGAGCTGGGTATTTGCCTGGCTTTCTTTATTTTCTGCCTAGCTATTTTGTTTAATTTCTTTATTTCAACCTGGGTAATATCCCCAAGAGAAAGCATGCCTGTTCAACCAACTATTTCTGCTGAAGAGCTGAGTGACAAAGGTCACTGGCTACGTAAATTTCGCAAGGCGAAAAACCTCAATACCCTGCAGTTGATGGTCTCCAATGCCATCGACAAGCACCATAAAACCCCTGCCGTTGCTGCCGCCATCTATCTGGCCGAGTGTCAGCGTGAACGGGAAATGGAACAGGGTCGTTATCTCGATCGTTAATTCTCCGCTGTTGGTTATCTCATGCTGTTGTTGATCGATAACTACGACTCTTTTACCTGGAACCTGGTGCAATATTTCGGCGCCCTGGGACAAGAGGTTGTGGTCAAGCGCAATGATGAACTGACGCTTGATGCCATAGCGCAGCTCTCTCCCCGTTTTCTGGTGATCTCTCCCGGTCCCTGTACGCCCAATGAGGCGGGGATCTCTCTCGATGCCATCAGCCACTTTGCTGGCAAGCTGCCCATTCTCGGCGTCTGTCTCGGTCATCAGTCGCTGGCGCAGGCCTTCGGTGCCCGCGTAGTGCGTGCCCGTCAGGTAATGCACGGCAAAACCTCGTTCATCCGCCATCGCCATGAGGGGGTGTTCAAGGGGCTCAACAACCCGCTGCGGGTGACCCGTTACCACTCGCTGGTGGTGGAGCGCGACACGCTGCCCGACTGCTTCGACATCACCGCCTGGAGCGAGCATGCCGATGGCTCGTTTGACGAGATCATGGGGCTGCGCCACAAGACGCTCCCCATCGAGGGTGTTCAGTTCCATCCGGAGAGCATTTTGAGCGAGCAGGGCCATCAGTTGCTGGCCAACTTTCTGGCGCGTTCATAAAAAGTTGTGATCGCCTTCTCAAGTTCGAGAGAAGGCAAAAAAAATTTCCCTGACACTTTATTCACCCCCTCTCCTGCCCAAATTATCTCTTGCCAAGCCCCCCTGAGTCGTTATGCAATGCGGTTGCCTAAAATCTCAAGAGCAATCGAACATTGTTCCTTATAGGCCGTCTTGTTACAGACTTTTTACTTTATTTCTGTGATAATCCCGTCACGTTTACACGGATTTAACTTTTGGGCGGTGGATTATTCTGTCGCCGAATCGAAGGAGAGCTATATGTCAGAGTTGTTGGCAGTGACACGTGAAGTGTTTGATGAAGTGATGGTTCCCAACTATGCGCCCGCCAAGATCATCCCGGTGCGTGGTGAAGGGTCACGTGTCTGGGATCAGGAAGGGCGCGAGTATGTCGACTTCGCCGGTGGCATCGCCGTCAATGGTTTGGGTCACTGTCATCCCAGGCTGGTCGAGGCCCTGAAAACCCAGGGCGAGAAGCTGTGGCACCTCTCCAACGTCATGACCAACGAGCCGGCCCTGCGTCTGGCCAGGAAGCTGGTCGCCGCCACCTTTGCCGACAAGGTCTACTTCTGCAACTCCGGCGCCGAAGCAAACGAGGCTGCTCTCAAGCTGGCTCGCCGCTACGCCATCGAGAAGTTTGGCGAGCAGAAGACCCAGATCATCGCCTTCAATCAGGGCTTCCACGGTCGTACCTTCTTTACCGTCAGCGTCGGTGGCCAGGCAGCCTACTCAGATGGCTTCGGTCCCAAGCCCGGTGACATTACCCATGTTCCCTACAACGATCTGGCGGCGCTGGCCGAGGTGATCTCCGACAACACCTGCGCCGTGGTGATGGAGCCGCTGCAGGGGGAGGGGGGCATCATTCGTCCTACCGACGAGTTTGCCAAAGGGGTGCGCGAGCTGTGCGACAAACACAATGCCCTGCTGGTGTATGACGAAGTGCAGTCAGGGGTCGGCCGGACCGGTGATCTCTATGCCTATATGGGTCTGGGCGTCACGCCGGACATCCTCACCAGCGCCAAGGCGCTGGGGGGCGGTTTCCCCATCGGCGCCATGCTGACCACCAACGAAATCGCCTCTTACTTGAAAGTGGGCACTCACGGCTCTACTTACGGCGGCAACCCGCTGGCCTGTGCGGTCGCCGAGGCGGTGATCGATGTGATCAATACCCCGGAGGTGCTGGCGGGCATCAAGCAGCGCGAGCAGCTGTTCCGTGATGGACTTGAGGCCATCAATGCCAAATACCACTGCTTCAGCGAGATCCGCGGCAAGGGTCTGCTGCTGGGCGCGGCCCTGAGCGATGCCTACAAGGGGCGCTCCCGCGACTTCCTGTTGGCCTCCATCGATCAGGGGCTGATGGCACTGGTGGCTGGTACCAACGTGGTTCGTTTTGCCCCTTCACTGGTGATCCCGGAAGCGGACATCAAGGAAGGGCTGGCCCGCTTTGAGAAGGCGGTTGCCCAGGTGGTTAACGCCTGATTCCAAATTGAGGTGGGGAGCTCTCCCGGCAGGAGCCGGGACCCCACCTGTCGTCAATGAAAGGGAGTTGTCATTTATGTTGGTTATCCGTCCCATCGAGCAAAAAGATTTTGCCGGGCTCAAGACCTGCGCCATCGAGTCCGGCACCGGCATGACCTCGTTGCCCGTCAACGATGAGCTGCTGCAGCGCAAGATTGACGCCTCGACCCAGACTTTTTCCGACAAGCCCGCCGGCAAGGGGGACTGCCTCTACTTCTTCGTGGCCGAGGATCTGGAGACCGGCGAGATGGTGGGCACCTGTGCCATCGATGCCGCGGTTGGCCTCTCCCAGCCGTTTTACAACTACCACATCGGCAAGGTGGTGCACTCTTCTCCCAAGCTCGGCATCTACAACGTCGTTGAAACCCTGACCCTCTCCAACGACTACACCGGCAACTCCGAGCTCTGCACCCTGTTTTTGCGCGAATGTGCCCGCGAGGGGCTCAACGGCCGCTTGCTCTCCAAGCACCGCTTTCTGTTTATGGCCGAGCACCCCGAGCTGTTTGACGAGACCGTCTTCGCCGAGATGCGCGGCGTCTCCGATGCCAACGGCCACAGTCCCTTCTACGAGTGGCTGCAAACCCACTTCTTCTCGATGGATTTTCCCACCGTCGACTATCTGACCGGCATCGGCAAGAAGCGCTTTATCGCCGAGTTGATGCCCAAGTACCCCATCTACGTCAATTTGCTGAGCAAAGAGGCGCGCGCCGTTATCGGCCAGACCCACGAGAAGACCCGTCCCGCCATCAAGATGCTGCAGGACGAGGGCTTCGTGAACCGTGGTTACGTCGATATTTTCGATGCGGGCCCCACCGTCGAGTGCGACGTGAAGAATATCCGCAGCGTGCGCCGCAGCAAGAAACTGCGAGTGCTGGTGGGCGAGCCCATCGGTGGCAAGACCCACCTTATCTGCAACAGCCGTTTCGAACATTACCGCGCCTGCTACGGCAATATCCGGGTCGATCTCGACAAGCACGAAGCCATCATTCCGCCCAAGATGGCGGCGGCACTCAAGGTGCAGGATGGCGACATGGTGCGGGTGGTTGACCTCGACTGAGGCAAACAGGACAAGCAAACCGATTATCAGACAGGCAGCCGAGGCTGCCTGCCAGCGACAGGGAGTGAATGGATGAGCCAGTTAGTGCAATTTATCGACGGTCAGTGGCTTGCCGGTGAAGGCAAGCCGTTCGAGTCAACCGATCCGGCCAAGAACGAGGTGATCTGGCTGGGGGCTGCCGCCAGTGCGGCGCAGGTGGATGCCGCCGTCAAGGCCGCCCGTGCAGCCTTCTACCACTGGGCAGACATTAGCCTTGAGGATCGCCTGGCCATAGTGCGCCGTTATGCCGACCTGCTTGGCGAGCAGAAAGAGGCGCTGGCCCTGACCATCGCCCGCGAAACAGGCAAACCGCTGTGGGAGACCCGCACCGAAGTAGCCGCCATGCAGGGCAAGATTGCCATCTCCATCCGTGCGCACGACGAGCGTACCGGCACCGTTGAAAATGCCATGCCGGGCGCCAAGGCGTTTGTTCGTCACAAGCCCCACGGTGTGGTGGCGGTGTTCGGCCCTTACAACTTCCCGGGTCATCTGCCCAACGGCCATATCGTACCTGCACTGATCGCGGGTAACGCCGTGGTGTTCAAACCCTCCGAGCTGACCCCCATGGTCGCGGAAGCCATGGTCAAGGTGTGGCAGGAGGCCGGATTGCCCAAGGGGGTGCTCAATCTGGTGCAAGGGGAGGTCGAGACTGGCAAGGCGCTGGCTGGCAACCCCGACATCGACGGCCTCTTCTTCACTGGTTCATCCCGCACCGGCCATTTCCTTCATCAGCAGTTTGCCGGTCAGCCGGGCAAAATTCTGGCTCTCGAGATGGGCGGCAACAACCCGCTGATCGTGAAAGATGTGAGCGACATCGACGGCGCCGTCCATGCCATCGTCCAGTCGGCATTTATCACCTCGGGTCAACGTTGCACCTGTTCCCGCCGTCTGTTTGTCGAGCGCGGCGAGCGGGGCGATGCGCTGGTCAAGCGACTGATCGAGGTGGTCAGCCAGATCAAGGTCGGCCTCTATGACGCCGCCGAGCAGCCGTTCATGGGCTCGATGATAAGCGAGAAGGCAGCACAGGGCATGGTCGAAGCACAAGCCAACCTGCAGCGCCTCGGTGGCGAGAGCCTGCTTCCCCTCAAGCACCTGGAAGCGGGTACCGGCTTTGTCTCCCCGGGCATTATCGACGTGACCTCAGTGAGCGCGCTGCCTGACGAAGAGTACTTCGGCCCGCTGCTGCAACTCATTCGTTACGATGATTTCGATGCTGCCATCGATCAGGGCAATGCTACCCGTTATGGTCTTTCGGCTGGTCTGCTGGGGGACAAGGAGGCGGACTGGCACCACTTCTTCAAGCGGATCCGCGCCGGTATCGTCAACTGGAACAAGCCCATCACCGGTGCCTCCAGTGCCGCGCCGTTTGGTGGCGTGGGTGCCTCCGGCAACCACAGAGCGAGCGCCTACTATGCCGCTGATTACTGTGCGTATCCGGTTGCCTCCGTCGAAGACAGCAAAGCCGCCATGCCGGAGCAGCTGTCGCCCGGCCTGCGCTTCTAATAACGACACGGGGCATCCAGCGGTGCCCCCATTTGTACCCGCAATCAAAGGAAAGAGAGATGCAAAAGGATATCGACACCCTGTTCAGCCATCTGTGGGACAACTACATCAAGGTGACCCCGAGCGCCCTCAAGGTGCACACCCTGCTGGGTGGCGGCGAGCCCATCGTCAATGATCACGTGGCGTTTCGTACCTACAACCTGCCCAAGCTGGGGCTGGAGAAGCTGGCCGCCCACTTCCTGGCGCTCGGTTACGAGCAGAAGGGCGAGTATGTCTTCAAGGCCAAGAAGCTCTACGCCAAGCACTTCGAGCATCAGGATCCGGACGCTCCCAAGGTGTTTATCAGCGAGCTGAAGGTGGAAGAACTCTCCCCAGCGGCGCAGGCCATCATCCACAAGCTGGCGGATCAGGTGCCCGATCATCTGACCGATACCCCGGCATTTCTCTACACCGGTGCCCCCTGGCAGGTCTCCTATGCCGATTATCAGACTCTGCTGGCGGAGAGCGAGTACGCGGCCTGGATGGCAGCCTGGGGCTATCGTGCCAACCACTTCACGGTCAATATCAACAAGTTGAAGGACTTCGATACCATCCATCAGGTCAATGCGGCGCTCAAGGCGGCGGGGTTCGTCCTCAACAGTGTGGGTGGCGAGGTGAAAGGGGACCCGCAGGTGATGCTGGAGCAATCCTCCACCATGGCCGACAAAGCAGAGGTGCCGTTCAGCGATGGGGTGCGTACCATCCCGAGCTGCTTCTACGAGTTTGCCCTGCGTTATCCGCAGGCCGATGGTGTGCTCTATCCGGGCTTCGTCGAGGCCTCGGCGGACAAGATCTTCGAATCGACGAATGCCATGTAACGGGAGCCACCCTGTTTCAGTCGCAACGCCTCCTTTGTGGAGGCGTTTTGTTTGGCGCAGAGTGACGGTATCGGGTGTTGTCTGAGGCTGCGTGTGGAGGGGATTTGGACGGCGCCCAATCGGTAAATGTTTGTTGATAAAAATGTGAACGAGATCACTTGAGACGACACAGATTGACGCTGGCGGTGGAGCAAAAAGGAGTAGAATGGCGCTTTATTTTTGCGGGGCCAATCGATGCCTAACTATCACTTTTTCAAGCAGGGTCAGGCGCTTACCTATCTAGATGCCAATGCGCCCAGCTATAGCGATGAGCGTCGTCAACTGGTCGAACAGGGATTTGCCGCCATCGCCGCCCCCACCTTTGCAGATACCCCGGCCGAAGCTCTTGAGCTGCTTCGCACTCATCAGGCACTACAGGATGAGGCGCAGGCCAACGCCCTTTGTCTGACGGTTGCCGCTATTCCGGCTGCGATCGCAACTCTGTCCGGGCACTGACGCTGCCGCTATGCTCACGTGAATAAAAAAATGGTGCCACTGTCATGACACCATTTTATCGGTCTGTCTGCTTGCCCTGAGTACTTTACCGCTGGTGCAGGTCACCTTCGATAACCAGCACGGTATCCATCCCCGCCGCCTTGCCAGCCTCAAGCCCGATCCGGGTATCTTCAAACACCAGACAGTTGGCCGGATTAGCGCCGAGCAGCTCGGCCACCCGTAAAAAGGTGTCGGGGTGCGGTTTGTGGTTGGTGACATCATCGGCGCTCACCACCACAGAGATGTAGGCATCGAGCCCGGTGCTTTTCAGGATGGAGTCCGCCTGATTGCGCGGTGAGCCGGTGCCAATCCCCATCTTCACCTTGCCGTGATAGTGCCTGACCAGCTCCCACATCTTGGGAAAGACGCTGACCTTGTCGATATGTTCCATATAGAGGGCAATCTTGCGACGGGTAAAAGCCTCGACATCCACCGTCAGCCCCTGCTGCTCGGCCAGCATGGCGATGATCTTGCGGGTGGGAATGCCGCCATACTGATAGAGCTGATCCCGCTCGAAGGGGATGCCGAATTCGGCGCAGGTAAGCTCCCAAGCATCCAGATGAAGGGGCATGGAATCTACCAACGTGCCATCCATATCGAAAATCAGGGCATCGTAGTGATCAAACCCGTACTGCTCACGCTCGCTCATGGGGGCTCCTCGAATCAAATAGAGCAGGCTAGCAGAAACGGTCGGTAGTTTGTGGGATCGGCCTCATGGTTGGGCAGATTGCGACCGCCGTTTTTTCTATCTCTTGCTGATTTGTGAGACAATAATCCGTTCATTGCCGGATACTTTGGCATATCAGATCTGCGAGTCCGCTTATGACCTCGAAAATATCCCCCAAAACCATCTTCTCCAGTGTGGCGCTGGTGATCGCGCTCGGTTCACTGGAAAAGAGCATAGTTACCACCCCGCTGCCCATGATTGGCGCCGAGCTGCACGCTGGGGCCGCCCTCACCTGGGTGGTCACCGCCTACCTGCTGGCCGCCACCGCCGTGCTGCCCCTCTATGGCAAGCTGAGCGATCTCTTTGGTCGGGTGCGGATGCTCAATATCGGCATCGGCCTGTTTCTGGCGGGCTCGGTGGCCTGCGCGCTCTCCCAGGATCTGCCGACTTTGCTGGCAGCGCGGGTGCTGCAAGGGCTGGGGGGCGGCGGCCTGATTGCCCTCGCGTTTACCGTGATTGCCGACACCATACCGCCGCGTGAGGTGGGCAAGTATCAGGGCTACATCTCGGCGGTCTATGCGGTCTCCAGCATCGCTGGCCCCTTGCTCGGCGGCTATTTCACCGAGCAGCTCAGCTGGCGCTGGATCTTCTGGATCAACCTGCCGCTCGGGGCGCTGGCGGTCTTTCTCATCAACCGCAATCTCAAACAGCTCAACGTGCGTCGTCACAGTCGCTTCGACTGGAAGGGGGCAGGTCTGCTGATTACCGTCACAACGCTCACCCTGTTGCTGCTCTCGCCGGAGGCGGCGCTGCCTGCAGTCTGGCTTTCGGTGGCGCTGGGCGTTGCGTTGCTGCTGCTCATTCTGATTGAGCGGCGCGCCCACGACCCCATATTGCCCGCCCATCTGGCCCGGCTGCCCGGCTATCTGGTGAGCGTGCTGCTGGTGATGCTCTCCCAGCTGCTGATGTTTGCCGTGCTGGTCTATCTGCCGTTGCAGATGCAGTGGCAGAAGGGGATGAGCGCCAGCGAGAGCGGCGCCATCATGGTCATCTTCATGATTTGCATCACCGCCGGCGCCTTTGTCGGCGGCAAGCTGATTGGCCGTACCGGTCACTACAAGAGCTTTGTCGCGGTGGGCTTTGGCCTCGCGGCAGTGGCGCTGTGGCAGATCCACTTCGATGCCTGGGTCAGGCTGGCGCTCGGGTTTGCCGGTATCGGTCTGGGTCTGGTGCTGCCCGCCCTCTCGGTAGTAGTGCAAAATGCCCTGCCACGGCAGGATCGCGGCATCGGCATGTCGCTGTTCAACTTCGGACGGGAGCTCGGCGGTGCCGTCGGCGTGGCCATTTGCTCCATGCTGTTCCACTTCCGCCTGCCAGCCGGCAGCGATGGCGATCTGAGCCGACTTGCCCCCGATCTGCTGGCCCCGGGCTTCAGCGCGACCTATATCGGCATGGCACTGATCGCCACGCTGGCGCTGCTCATCACCCTGCTGGCGTTGAAGCGCCATGAGCTGGCCTCCATCAGCGCCTGATTTGGCTTGCGCCGACATTGGCTCACCATAGATAGCATCAGGGCTCCCCACGGGGAGCCCTGATTGTTATTTGGCGAATAGAGTGGCTGCTGCCATCAAGCCATTCGCAGGTTACTCCTGCGCCGGACTCTCCTTGCCTGCCAGCTGGCTCAGCCAGGCGAAGCGGCGATTGGCCTCCTGCTCCGCCTCTTCATAGAGCTGGCTGGCCACCTCAGGCAGCTGGCGCTCCAGCCGCTGGAAGCGGGGCTCATGGCGCAAGGTCTCGGCCAGCGAGGCATTGGGGGCCCGCGAGTCGAGCGCCAGCGGCAATTTACCCTCGTCAGCACGGCGCGGATCGAAGCGGTAGAGGGGCCAGAAGCCGGTGGCGGTCAGCTGCTTCATCTGTTCGTGGCTCTCGGCCATGTCGTAGCCATGCTCCTCGCAGGGGCTGTAGGCAATGATGAGTGAGGGGCCCGGGTAGGCTTCCGCCTCCTGAATCGCCTTCACTGTCTGGTTCATCTGGGCACCGAGGGAGATCTGCGCCACATAGACGTGACCATACATCATCACGCTGGCCCCGAGATCCTTGCGCCCCTTGCGCTTGCCCTGCTCGCCAAACTTGGTAATGGCACCGAGTGGCGTCGCCTTCGACTGCTGGCCGCCGGTGTTGGAGTAGCACTGGGTATCGAGCACCAGCACATTGATGTTCTCCCCCAGACTCAGCACATGGTCGAGCCCGCCAAAGCCGATGTCGTAGGCCCAGCCATCGCCGCCGATGAGCCAGACCGATTTTTCCACCAAATAGTCCGCATCGCGGGCCAGCTCTTGGGCCTCCGGGGCCTTGTTCTCCTGCAGCAGCGCCCGCAACTGCTGGATATGGGCCCGCTGCTCGGAAACCGGCAGGGTGGTATCGCCGAGTGCCTCACGCAGCGTTGCCGGGATGGTGTCGCCCAGGCTCGCCAGCAGACGGCGCACCCGCTCCCTGTGCTGATCGACGGTGAGGCGGAAGCCCAGTCCGAACTCGGCGTTGTCTTCAAACAGCGAGTTGGCCCAGGCTGGGCCGCGCCCATCGGCGTTGGTGGTATAGGGGGTGGTGGGCAGGTTGCCGCCATAAATGGACGAGCAGCCGGTGGCGTTGGCAATCAGTAGCCGATCGCCATAGAGCTGGGTCAGCAGCTTGATGTAGGGGGTCTCGCCACAACCGGAGCACGCGCCCGAGTATTCAAACAGCGGCGAGATGAGCTGGGAGGTGCGGATGTCGATACGCTCCAGCTGCTCGGCGCTGCGTTCAGGCAGGTCGAGGAAGAAGTCGTAGTTGGCCTTCTGCTCGTCGAGGTGATCGAGGCGTGAAGCCATATTGATCGCCTTGCGATCCGGGTTGCTGCGATCCTTGGCCGGGCACACCTCGACGCAGAGATTGCAGCCGGTACAATCCTCCGGCGCCACCTGCAGCACGTACTGCTGGCCGCGCATGTCGCGGGATTTCACATCCAGCGCATCCAGGGTGGCGGGGGCAGCGGCCAGCGCATCCGGTTCCACCACCTTGGCGCGAATGGCCGAGTGGGGACAGGCGGCGACGCAGTAGTTGCACTGGGTACAGAGCTCCGCCTCCCAGATGGGGATCTCCTTGGCGATGTTGCGCTTCTCCCAGCGGGTGGTGCCGACCGGCCAGGTGCCATCCGGCGGGAAGGCGGAGACCGGCAGGCTGTCACCCAGCCCCGCCAGCATGGCGGCGGTGACGGTCTGGACAAAGTCGGGGGCCTTGGCCGAAACCACCGGCGGGCGGGGGCGGCTGGCAGGATCCAGCTCGCCAAGTTGCACCCTGGTCAGTGCGGCGCAGGTTGCCTCCAGTGCCTGCCAGTTGCGTTCGACCAGCGCTTGTCCCTTGCTGCCATAGCTGGTGGCGATGGCCTGCTTCAGCAGGTTGGTCGCCTCGGCGGGGGGAATGATGGCGCTGAGCTGGAAGAAGGCCATCTGCATGACGGTATTGATGCGGTTGCCGAGCTGGCAGTCGCGGGCAATTTTGGCGGCGTTGATGATGTAGAAGCGCGCCTCTTTCTCGCGCAGGGCGTGCTGTACCTCGCTGGGGAGACGTTGCCAGATCTCCGCTTCGCTGTAGGGGGTGTTAAGCAGGAAGATACCGCCTGTTTTCAAGCGCTCCGCCATCCGGTACTTGTCGACAAACTGCCACTGATGGCAGCCGATAAAGTCCGCCTCTTCCACCAGATAGGCCGATTGGAGCGGCCGCTCGCCTACCCGCAGGTGAGAGACGGTGAGGCCGCCCGCCTTCTTGGAGTCGTAGACGAAATAGCCCTGCGGATAGAGGTCGGTGTGGTTGCCGAGGATCTTGATGCTGTTCTTGGCCGCAGAGACGGTGCCATCGCTGCCAAGACCGTAGAAGAGCGCCTCCAGCTTGTGTTGCTGGCTGTGGATGGGGCTTTGCGAATCCAGCGCGTGCAGCGGTAGTGAGAGACCTGTGATGTCATCGAAGATGCCGACGGTAAAGCGCGGACGCGGGTTCTCTTGCGCCAGTTCGGCAAACACCGCCAGCGCGCAGGCGGGGCCGAACTCTTTGGAGGAGAGGCCATAGCGGCCGCCGACGACCCGCGGCAGGCTTGCCCGCTCGCCCCGGCTGACCGCTTCGGCCAGCGCCGTCATCACGTCGAGATAGAGGGGCTCGGCCTGTGCGCCCGGCTCCTTGGTGCGATCCAGCACGGCGATGGCGCGGGCACTCTCGGGAATCGCGGCCAGCAGGTGCTCGGCCGAGAAGGGACGGAACAGCCGCACCTTCACCAGCCCCACCTTCTCCCCTTGGGCCTGCAGGCGCTCGATCACCTCCTCACAGGTGCCGATGGCTGAGCCCATCAGCACCATAATCCGCTCCGCCTGCGGGTGCCCGACATATTCAAACGGCCGGTAGTGGCGGCCGGTCTGTTTGCCAAAAGCCTGCATCGCCTCGCTCACATGACCATAGGCAGCGTCATACCAGGGGTTGCTCGCCTCCCGGCACTGGAAATAGGTGTCCGGGTTGGCAGCTGTGCCACGAATGACCGGTTTGTCGGGGGTGAGCGCCCGGTCACGATGAGCACGGATGGCATCTGCGGGCAGCAGGGTGCGCAGGGTGTCGTCAGCGAGCGGCGCTATCTTGGCGATCTCGTGAGAGGTACGAAAGCCGTCGAAGAAGTGGATAAAGGGGAGGCGGCTGTTGAGGCTGGCCACTTGAGAAATCAGGGCAAAGTCCTGCGCCTCCTGCACATTGCTGGCACAGAGCATGGCGCAGCCGGTCTGGCGCACCGCCATCACGTCCGAGTGATCGCCAAAGATCGATAGCGCGTGGGTCGCCACGGTGCGCGCCGCCACATGCAGTACGAAGGGGATAAGCTGACCCGCCAGCTTGTAGAGGTTGGGGATCATCAGCAGCAACCCCTGCGACGAGGTAAACGAGGTCGCCAGCGCGCCGGTCTGCAGGGCGCCGTGGACGGCGGCAATGGCGCCCCCTTCCGACTGCATCTCGACAACCCGGGGGACATCCCCCCACAGGTTCTTGCCCCGCTCGCTCGACCAGGCCGACGACTGCTCAGCCATGGCCGAGCTGGGGGTGATGGGGTAGATGGCGATGACTTCGCTGGTGCGGTACGCCACCGAGGCGACTGCGTTATTCCCGTCTGTGGTGATCATCTGTTTTCCACTTTGCTATGCCAGTTTGAAGGCCGATAGTTGCATCGGCAATGGATAGGTCGCAGGCATAGTAAGAGGGGCAATGAGAGCGTATCAAACGGGATAAATAATCAATTAATAAGTCAGTAATAGTGGTTAATTTAATCCCGCCGTGTGGGGGCGTGATTTTCTGCTGACAGCCGACGGGAGGTGGCTGACGGGCCATTGGTATGGCCCGTCAGCACGGGGTTAATCCTGATCCACTTGCAGCCAGATGGCGCACTGATAAGGGGCGAAGAGTGGCAGCGGTTCGTTTGGGTAATTGGCCAGCAGCAACCGCATCTCGTCTGTCACCTTGTCGAAGTGGGGCATCGGCAAGGGGTTCGCCGTGAGATTGGCGAGCAGCAGCAGGGTGTGTTGCTCGCCGCTCGCCGGATCCTGCCAGTGGCGGCGATAGCTGATGCGCTCGGGATCATCCCCATCCAGCAGCTCGAAATTGCCGTGGCGAATGACCGGGTGAGCCTTGCGCAGGGCGATAAGCTGGCGATAGCAGTGAAACGGTGAGTCGGGGCGGGCCAACTGCTCGTCAGCATTTATCTCGACGTGATTGGCGTTGAGGGCAATCCAGGGAGTGGCCGTACTGAATCCGGCGTGGGGGTCGGCGTCCCACTGCATCGGGGTACGGGCGTTGTCGCGGCCGATGGCATCGAGCCGCCGACTCAGCTCGGCAGGATCCAGCCCTGACTGGCTGGCGCGGTAGTTGATGGCCTCCACATCGCGCAGCTCGCCCGGCTGCCAGTGGCGGTTGGTCATGGCGAGCTCCTCCCCCTGATAGATGAAGGGCGTGCCCTGCATCAGGTGCAGCACCATGGCCCACAGCCTGGCGCTGGTTTCCCGCCACTCGGGCCTGTCATCGCCAAAGCGGGAGACGGCGCGGGGCAGGTCGTGGTTGCCGAGAAACAGGCTGTTCCAGCCACGCCCGTGTAGCCCTTGCTGGTGGCGGGCCATGGCTCGCTTGAAGGTGAGGGGATCGAAGCGGGATGACCACTTGTCACTGCCCAGCCCCAGATGCTCGAAGTTGAACACCATGCTGAACTCGCTGCCATCGTGGTTCGAATAGTTCTGCATATGGGCAAGATCGGCTCCCCAGGTCTCGCCGACAGTGATGATCCCCTTGCCACCAAAGCTGTCCTCATTAAGTTCACGGATATAGTCGTGCAGGCGTGGGCCGTTGCTCATGGCAAGCCGGTCCCACTCCTTGCTCACCATGTCGATCACATCGAAGCGAAATCCTTTGATCCCTTTGCCCAGCCAGAAGTTGATCACCTCTGCCATCTCGGCGCGCACCGCCGGGTTATCCCAGTCCAGATCGGCCTGACTCGCATCGAAGTTGTGCAGGTAGTAGCGATCAAGCGCTGGCACATACTGCCAGCCGCTGCCGCCAAAAATCGAGGTAATGGGGTGAGCATCGACAAAGGCTTGATCCCGGAATACGTAATAACCCTGATAACGGGGATCTCCGGCCTGCGCCTTTATAAACCACTCATGCTCGGTGGAGGTGTGGTTGGCGACGATATCCATCATGATACCGATGCCGTGAGCGGCTGCTTCTGCTATCAGCAGTTCCATCTCGGCCAGGGTGCCGAAGGCGGGGTCGATGGCACGGTAGTCCGCCACGTCATAGCCGTTGTCCCGCTTGGGGGAGCGATAGATGGGGGTGAGCCAGAGCATATCGACCCCGAGGGTGGCCAGATAACCGAGGCGCTGACGAATACCGTTGATATCGCCCAGTCCGTCGCCATCGCTGTCCTGAAAGCTCATGGGGTAGACCTGGTAGATGACACAGCTATCGAGGTCGATATCGGGCGTATGGCGGGGTTGCGGGTTCATCAGCTTGGCCGGTTGGGGGAAGAGATTTTCTATCTTACGCAGATGAACGGGCAGTCAACAGGGCTGAGGAAACCTTGAAAAGGGTTCCATAGTTGGCTGGTTGCCAAAAGTGAGGGGAGGGTCACAAAGGTGCCATCCCGGGCCACGGCAATGGTCGGGATGACACGGCACTTAGCGCTGATACTCTGCAGGAATACAGGTTATTGAGCAGCCTTGGCCTGCTCGCTGCGCTGCTCCTGCTGGCGTTCTGCCTTCTCTTGTTGGCGCTCCGCTTGTGCTTCCAGCTCCTTGCCGAGGAAGTAGTTCAGGAAGGTGCGGATCACCGCGATGATGGCGAGGCGGATCAGCTCCTCCTTGCTCGGCGCGACCGTGGTGGCCAGGATATCGGCGGCGAGCTGGAACTCTAGCGCCAGAATGAGCCAGCTGCCAAAGCAGAGACGAATGCGCGGAAAGCCGGGCTGGTGATCCCGCACCCGCGCCGCCAGCCAGAGAGTTTTAAAGAGGCCAATGACCACACAGGCGATGGAGATGATCTCCAGCAGCAGCTGGAACAGCTCGACCCCGTGCATCATCCCCTCTTTCAGGCTCGCTATCTCAAACACTCGGGTCACCTCCCTGATTCAAAAGAGGACACTATTAACACATCGCTCGGCAAAGGCCAAATCAGAGTCTCCTGATAAGCAGTGAGAGCTGTTCAATGAGCTGACGCGCCGCGGGGCTCACTCCGGCCAGTTGGAAGAAGCCGTGTATAACGCCCAGTTGCCGCTGACAGGTAGCCGTGACACCGGCTTGCAGCAGTTTGCGATAGAGGGCTTCCCCCTCATCGCGCAGCGGATCATATTCCGCCGTTACGATATGGGTCGGCGGTAATCCCGACAGGGCTGGATGATGGAGCGGACTTGCTTCGGGATGAGTGACGGGCTGCTCCCCCAGATAGGCGTGAAAACCGCTTAACAGCATGTCGCGGGTGATGAGGTAGTCGACCCCTAGCTGCCGATAGCTGTCACTGTTGCCCGCAGCATCGAGCATCGGATAGATGAGCAGTTGGGCGGCAGGCAAGGGGGCCCCTCGCTCCTTGAGTCGCAAGGTGGTGATCAGGGCGAGGTGGCCGCCGGCACTGTCTCCCGCAAGGACAATCTTTGCCGGATCCCCATGCCATTTCTCCACATCGGCCATGATGGCGAGCGTAGCAGCCAGTGCGTCGTCGTGTGCTGCAGGATAGGTGTGTTCGGGTGCAAGGCGGGTATGTACCGCGAACACCAGTGCTTTGGCGCGATTGCACAGCATCCGCATCTGGCGGTCGTGAGTGTCGAACTCGCCGCTGACAAAACAGCCGCCATGAAAGTAGATCAGGGCCGGACGGCTTGCGCTTGAGGTTGGTGCTGGTTGATAGAGGCGAACGGAATAATGGCCATTTTGCCACTCTTCGACAGCGCCGACTTCCTCCCGTTCACCACCCAATACGGCTGAAGCAAGATAACCTTCACGCCGCTCCTGCCAGCTCAGGCTGCTCGCCTTGGGGCGGCCTGCTGCAATGAACTCTGCCACCATGGCCGCAATGGCCGGTTCAAGTTGTATATCCATAACGCACCAATAACTGTATATAAAAACAGTTATTTTGCGCCTTTAGCCAGAGAGCGCAACCGGCGTTAGCTGAGGCAGCTCACAAAATCAGGCTTCAAGCAGCTGGAATTCAATCACATAGAGCGGCGGCAGATCGGGGTAGATATCGCGGATCACCTGTTTGAGCTCGGGGAGGGTCATGTTCTCCTGGCGGGCGTGTTCGTCATTGAGCTCATCGAAGGCGACCGCCTTGACCGAGAGCACCTCTATGGTGCCGAAGGGCTGGTGTTCCGGGTTGGTGAACAGCGCCAGCCGCTGGCCGGGCCGCCAGTTGGCCTCGCTCTCGTCGCGGATGGTGATGGTCTTGCGGCCCGCCTGAATGTCGGCAACGAAGCGGCTGAAGAAGGTGAATTCGGGATAGGAATGAGCAGACATGTTAACTCCTGACAGGGTGAATCGAAATTAGGTGAATAGAACTCAAAGGTCGAGATAGGCGCGCAGCCTGGCCAGATCGGCGATGGCGGGGCCCTCGGCCCCTTCGCAGACAATCCCCTGTTCGATCAGCTCCCTGAGGGCGCGGCGGTAGACCCGCTCTGTGGTGCCGAAGCGGGCTGCCTCGTGGGCCCGCTTGCGCGATCCCAGCATCGGGGTGCGCTGGCGCTCGCGCCACAGCTCGTAGGCGATGTTGTAGGCGATGGGATGGAGCAGGCGGCTGGTGGTGATCTCCAGGGTATCGAGATAGTCGCTGGCAAGCGCGGCGGCAAAGAACAGGGTCAGCTCGGGTTCGGCCAGCAGCCGCTGGGCCAGCTTGTGGGCGCAGATGATCCGGGCATCCAGCTCGGTCTCGGCCACCACGTTCCACTGCACCGGGGTGGCGCTGAAGAACTCCATTTCGCCGAAGATCTGGCTGTGACACTCAATCTCGCCGAGTTGGAAGCGGCGGCCCGAGTGCACCGTGCTATTGAGGGAGACCCGACCATGTTCGACCAGATAGAGCTGCTCGCTCTGCTCCCCCTGCCGCATGATCAATTCGCCCGGCAGGTAGCGGCGCAGAAACAGGGTGCAGGTGTCGAGCGCCGCGGCAAAGCGGGGTTCAAGCTGCTGGAGTTCGGCGTGAAAACGGCCGAGGGGGTAGGGCTGTTGCTGCATGACTTGCCTGTCGCACCAGATGACGAGGGCCATGAGGCTAGCAAGAGTGCGGGCCGGATACCAGCCCGCACGGTAGCGGATGTGCCGCAGTTAACGGTTTGCGGTTTATTGCACCAGGGCGTGGAGGGCAGCCGCGATGGCGTGCTGCTCACCGGCCATCATCGCCTGTTCGGCGCTGGCGTAATCCGCTACCCCTTGCTGCACATCCTGCTCGAACAGCACTACGTTGCAGAGCACAGCTGCGACCCGTACCTTGCGCAGGCGACCCACGGTCAGCAGGGAGGCTGTCTCCATGTCAGCGCCGAGCACGCCACGGGCATGCCAGTAGCGGCACACCTCTTGCTCATCATCTCGATAGAAGCTGTCGTGGGAGCGTACTAGCCCGTGCCAATGAGGCTGGCTGCTGGCCGCCACCTGATTGAGCAGGGCCGCTTGCAGCCAGATATCGGCGCAGGCAGGGTACTCGGCGGGCAGATAGGCCTGCGAGGCGCCCTCATTGCGTACCGCCCCTTCCACCACGATAAGGTCGCCAAGGCCGATGTCGTGCTGCAGGGCACCGGCGGAGCCGACCCGAATGAGCGAGCGGGCACCGGCTTGCACCAGCTCCTCCAGCGCTATGACGGCCGAGGCGCCGCCGATGCCGGTGCTGCAGACCGTGATGGGCAGCCCCTGATAGCGGCCGTTGATGAGGCGAAACTCCCGGTTTTGCCCCAGCACTTCACACTGTTCGAGCTGGCTGGCGATGCGATCGACCCGGGCCGGGTCGCCGCAAAGGACCACCCGCTCGGCAATCTGGTCGGGGCGGCACTGGAGATGGGGTAACAGACTCATGGCTTACAGACCTTGTGACTGGCGCTTGGCGGCAATCACCCAGAGGCGAGTGCCGTTGGCGGCGATAAACAGCAGGATCAGATACTCCAGCGACATGGCGTAGACGCCCTGCGCGGCATAGACACCGATGCTGATGATGTTGATGACGACCCAGAGGATCCAGTTCTCCACGTATTTGCGGGTCATCAGGATCTGGGCGACCACCGAGAGCACCGTCATGCTGGCATCCCAGAACGGGAAGGCATCGGGGGAGGGCTCGGGGGTGGCAAGGTTGGCACCAAACAGGTTGAGCAGGGAGACCGAGGTGCGCGCCAGGGTGGCGAAGACCGGGTCGATATAGCGGGTCAGCAGGGCGATGGCCAGCACGCTCACGGCGGCGGTCATTATCAGCTTGGATTTGCTGAGCCAGCGGATCTGCAGGGTATCACCCTGATCGTTGGCCGGGCGGGTCCAGGCGTACCAGCCGTAGACGTTGGCGCAGAAGAAGAACAGCTGCAGCATCAACAGTCCGTAGAGCTGGATCTGGAAGAAGATGATGGCAAACAGGCTGACGTTGATCAGACCAAACAGGTAGTTGATGGTTTTCTCCTGACTGGCGAACCAGATACAGGCCAGCCCGAACAGGGTGCCGATGGCTTCAATCCATGACATGGCATAGCCGCCACCCAGCGGTATGGTCACTAGCGTGTTATTGATGCTGAACAGCTCGAATATGCTCATTTTCTGATCCTTGGGTATGAGGGTTAGTATGCGAGGGCGCCATTCTAAGGGGTGAGGGGGAGGAGGGGCAGGACTTTTGTCCGCCCCGGGCTTGGCCCATATCAAAGAAATCGCCGCTGCTGCCCGGTTATTCCAGCAGTGATGGGTTATGGGGCCCCGGCGGGCCGGACTTTATTGATATGTAGCAAGATGATAGCGCCATGGCTGTGGTCTGATAGAGTCCACTCTCCGGGAGGAGAATCACGTGATAAAAGGAGGTTGTATTGAATTCCGAGCTTGTCTGGGTGCTCTGTCTGCTGGCTGGCGCCATCTATCTCTTCATGACCAACAAGGTGCGCATGGACGTGGTCGCCCTGTTGATCATTATCCTCTTTGTGCTGAGCGGCACCCTCACCCTGCCGGAGGCGCTGGCGGGCTTTAGCGATCCCAACGTCATTCTGATTGCCGCCCTGTTTGTGGTGGGTGAGGGGCTGGTGCGCACCGGCATCGCCTATCAGGTGGGGGATGCATTGGTGAAGGTGGCGGGCAGCAGCGAGACCAAGCTGCTGGTGTTGCTGATGGTAGCGGTGGCGAGTCTAGGGGCTGTGATGAGCAGCACCGGGGTGGTGGCCATCTTTATCCCGGTGGTGCTGAGTGTGGCGAATCGAATGGGGATCCCGGCCGGTCGCCTGATGATGCCCCTCGGTTTTGCCGGGCTGATCAGCGGCATGATGACGCTGGTGGCTACGCCCCCCAACATGGTGGTCAACAGCGAGCTGATGCGCCACGGCATACATGGTTTCGGGTTCTTCGATTTCACCCCCATGGGCCTGCTGATCCTGGGGCTGGGCATCCTCTACATGCTGCTGGTGCGTGGCTCCTTGGTGGGTGAAGGGGAAGAGGGCAAGGGCAAGCAGACCGGGCGCCGTACCCTGCGCGATCTGATCCGAGACTACCGATTGGCCGGTCGGGCCCGTCGTCTGGCGCTGCGGCCGGACTCCCCGCTGATTGGCCACACCCTGGATGAGCTGCAACTACGCGCCCGTTATGGTGCCCACGTCATCGGGGTGGAGCGCTGGCGCAAGTTCCGCCGGGTGATGGTGCCGGTGTCGGGGATCAGTGAGTTCCAGGCGAAGGATGTGCTGCTGATCGACATGTCAGACCCCGAGGTGGATGTGCGGGCGTTTTGCACCGAGGCGCGGCTTGAACCCATGATCCTGCGCGGGGAGTATTTCTCCGATCAGGCGCGGGAGGTGGGGATGGCCGAGGTGTCGCTGATCCCTGAGTCCAAGCTGCTGGGTAAAAGCTTGCGTGAGGTGACCTTCCGCTCCAGCTATGGTCTGAGCGTGGTGGGGCTGCGCCGCGACGGTGAGGCACTGGCAGGCAAGCTGGTGGACGAGCCGCTGCAGATGGGGGATACCCTGCTGGTGGTAGGGAATTGGAGCCACATCAGACAGTTGCAGACCCATAGCCGCGACTTTCTGCTGATGGGGCTGCCCGCCGAAGTGGACGAGATGGCCCCCGCCCGCAGTCAGGCCATTCATGCCCTCTTCTGTCTTGGAGTGATGATCCTGCTGATGGTGACCGATCCGGTGCCCAACGTGATTGCCGCGCTGATCGCCTGTCTGCTGATGGGCAAGTTTCGCTGCATCGATATGGAAAGTGCCTACAAGTCGATCCACTGGCCGACCCTGATCCTCATCGTCGGCATGCTCCCCTTTGCGCTGGCGCTGCAAAAAACCGGCGGGGTGGATCTGATCGTCGGTGGCCTGATCAATGCGGTCGGGGAGATGGGGCCGCGGGTCATGCTGGCCAGCCTGTTTGCCCTCTGCGCGGTGATCGGGCTCTTTATCTCCAACACCGCCACCGCAGTGCTGATGGCGCCCATTGCGCTGGGCACAGCCCAGCAGATGGGGGTATCACCCTATCCGTTTGCCATGACCATTGCCATCGCCGCCTCGGCCGCTTTTATGACGCCGGTCTCGTCACCGGTGAATACCCTGGTGCTGGGGCCGGGCAACTACCAGTTTGCCGATTTTATCCGTATCGGGGTGCCATTCACCCTGTTGGTGATGGCGGTCAGCGTGGTAGCGATCCCCTGGTTCTTCCCGTTCTGATAACCGGGATGATGAATGTGTGCACCAGCGGCCTGCGGGCCGCTTTTTTATGGCCGGGAGACAAGAGTGGCAAGGCGTGCTCGGAATCAGTGAAGAGTGATATGGACGGGAATTAACGTGGAGATGGGTTAATAGAGGAGCGAGAGAAAAACTGGGGAGAGGCAAATTCCAGATACAAAAAAACCAGCATGAGCTGGTCTGTTTGGTACTGCTATTAATGGTGCGGAAGGAGAGACTCGAACTCTCACGCCTAGGGCGCCAGAACCTAAATCTGGTGCGTCTACCAATTTCGCCACTTCCGCAATATTAATGGTGGCTATGACGGGATTCGAACCTGTGACCCCCGCATTATGAGTGCGATGCTCTAACCAACTGAGCTACATAGCCGTTTGTTATCGACCACTGATGTGGAAGAAAACAGAAAAATGGCTGGGGTACTAGGATTCGAACCTAGGGATGGCGAGATCAAAACCCGCTGCCTTACCGCTTGGCGATACCCCAACAGAAATAATGGTGGCTATGACGGGATTCGAACCTGTGACCCCCGCATTATGAGTGCGATGCTCTAACC
Source organism: Aeromonas sp. R2-2 (assembly GCF_040908355.1). Lineage (NCBI taxonomy): Bacteria > Pseudomonadati > Pseudomonadota > Gammaproteobacteria > Aeromonadales > Aeromonadaceae > Aeromonas > Aeromonas sp. R2-2. The sequence continues at coordinate 57,332 of NZ_JBFODQ010000023.1, forward strand.
AACTGAGCTACATAGCCGTTTGTTATCAACCACTGATGTGGAAGAGAACAGAAATATGGCTGGGGTACTAGGATTCGAACCTAGGGATGGCGAGATCAAAACCCGCTGCCTTACCGCTTGGCGATACCCCAACAGCGCTCCTCAACAGTCGCGAGACTGGCAAAGAACTTTTAAAAATGGCTGGGGTACTAGGATTCGAACCTAGGGATGGCGAGATCAAAACCCGCTGCCTTACCGCTTGGCGATACCCCAAC
>NZ_JBFODQ010000024.1:0-47503 GCF_040908355.1 Aeromonas sp. R2-2
CGTGGAGGGGTTCCCGAGCGGCCAAAGGGATCAGACTGTAAATCTGACGGCTCTGCCTTCGAAGGTTCGAATCCTTCTCCCTCCACCATCATTCAAGAAAACCCGGCCTCGCGCCGGGTTTTCGCTTTCTGCCATTCCCCTCACACTTTTTCGGTCTTGTCAGATCTGACAGTTGCAATTGCATCCCATCTTGCTCATCGTGGCATCATCGACATCAGAGTGTTCATATCATGTTTGAAGTCTGGGACGAGCATGGTCACGCCACCGGTCTGACACTGCAGGCGCTCAAAGTCAGAATCAGCAACGACTATCAGGGTGATCTGATGGTGCGCTACCGCAACAAGCTGGGACTCCCCACGACCCTCTTTCTGACCATTCATCAGGGCGTTGCCTATCAACGCTTCAAAGCGGGTTCGCCAAGACTGGATTGGGAATGGCTGGCCAGCGCAGGCAATGGCCACAGCCCCCGCAATTTTATGAGCGAACAGTTCCCCTTACTCCAGCTCTCCCTCGATAACTGAGTGCCCTTTCTCGCTCAATAACGTCAATTCATCGATGATTTGCTGTAATTGGGCACGAAAGCGTGTCAGCTCATCGGTACAAGCTGGCGATCCAAATTGACGGATTTTTTCTTCCAATCGCCATGCCTGTTCCGCCAATTCCGGCGCCATCATCATGCTGATGGTCCCCGCCTGACGATGCACCCAATTGGCCAATGCATTGTCATCAAGTGGCGCCTGCGCCATCGACTGTTCAAGCTCCTGGCGAAAAAGCGGAAACATCTGCCGCAACTTTTCACCATGACCAAAAAATGCCTCCATAGCTGCAATATCAATCAAGGTTGGCGCGGGTAAGATCTGCCACTTCTGCAACATCTGGCGCAGAGTATCCAGCAGCACCGGTTTGCCCAGCAGATCGTCCATGCCCGCGGCAGAACAGCGTTCAGCCTGTTCTGGCAACACATTGGCCGTCATGGCGATGATCAGTAGCCGCTCACCTTTCTCTGCAGCCCGTATCCTGCGCGTGAACTCATAACCATCCATCACCGGCATCTGACAGTCACAGAGCACCAGCTCATAGGGATGCTGCGCGACCATCTCGAGAGCCTGCTGGCCATGCTCTGCCACATCGCAGTTCATCCCAAGTTGCCTGAGCTGGCGTATTACCAGCGACTGGTTGAGGGGATTATCCTCCACCAGCAATACCCGACAGGGCTGCATGGGTGCGCTCTTTCGCATCCCTTTCGTTGCCGTCCCATCGCTCAAGCCAAGCTGGTGATAGCAAACTTCACGCACCGAATGCCAGGTCATGGGATTGCTATTGAGGGTGTAACCCTCCTCATCACAACGATAACCGAGGGGGGTTGCCAGCGGCAGCACCCGGATGACCCTGTTGCCCGCCAACTCATGGTCTGTGAAACGCAACTGAGCATCACCAGACTCCGACGTTCGTATTACTCCCAACGCATCAAGTTGCAACAACAGGGTGTGGCACAACTTCTCGTCATGGAGATCGATGTGGGCTTGCACGCCATTGAGACGGAGATCCGGCTCTCGCTGTGCCAGCACTGGCAACGTGACCGTCAGGCTGATGAAAGTGCCCAGCCCAGGGGCACTCTCCAGCCGGATCTCGCCACCCATCAAGGTGGCCAGGGTCTGGCAAATACTCAGGCCCAAGCCGGTACCACCATAACTGCGGGTGGTGGAGCTCTCTGCCTGCTCAAAGGCATTGAAGATCCGGCCAAGCGCTTCGGCGCTCATGCCGATGCCACTGTCGCGCACACCGAAGCACAATTGCTGTTGCTCCTCCTCCTGTACCAGCAGTTGCACCGAGATCTCGATAAAGCCCCGCTCGGTGAACTTGATGGCATTGCTGACAAAGTTGAAGAGGATCTGGCGCAGACGCAGCGCATCACCGCTCACCCGGGCCGCAACACCTGCATCCGCCCAGAGATAGACGCGCAACCCCTTGCGATGAACTTCGCTCACCGTCATGGTCAGCACGTTGTCGAGCAGCTCCCGGACAAGAAATGGAGCCTCTTCGAGTTGCATCTTGCCCGCCTCCAGCTTGGCGAAGTCGAGCACGTTGTCGATCAGCGCATGCAATCCCTGGGCACCGCGGTTGATAACCTCCACCATCTGGCGCTGATCCTGGGTCAGCTCGGTAAAAGTGAGCTGTTCCGCCATACCGATAATGCCATTCATAGGCGTGCGAATTTCGTGGCTCATGGTGGCCAGAAACTCCCCTTTCTGGGTGGCGGCAGACTCCGCCTTGGCCTTGGCTCTAGCCAATGCAGCCTCAACCTGATGGCGACGGACTATCTCCTGACGCAGCCGCCAGTACGCCACCGACAGCACCAGAATAAAGAGCGTAATCGCCACCCCGGCGGGCAGCAGGGTACGCACCAGTTTCGCTCTGGGGATCCCTTCGCTGTAATTGAGCGCCAACCAGCTGTTGCGTATCTGGCGCTTCTCCTTGTCGCTCATGCTGGCAAGCACCCGGTTGACCAGGGGCAGCAAGGGGCTGTAAGGCTCACGTACCGCAACGGCCAACTCATCCTTGAAGGGGGTGGGCGCGGCAATATGAAGTCGGTCATCAAACTGCTCGGTGACAAGACGGGAAACCACCACCAGATTGCCGATATAGGCATCTCCCTCACCTGCTGCAACACGAGCGAGCCCCTCGTTGGCATGGCGGGTCGTGGTCAGTTCAAGATCAGGCACCAGTGCCTTCAGCTGGGGGATCAGCATGCTGTCAGTCAGCAGCAGCTTTTTGCCGGCCAGATCGGAGAGATCCCCGATCGGCAGGCTGCCGCGCGCCGTCACCAGTACCATAGGGAATGATGCGAAGGGCTCGCTGGCATGCCACCCTACCAGTCGCTCGATGATGCGGGTGGGCAATACCGCCAGATCCACATCGTGATGCAGCAGCAACTGCTGCAGATCGGGCCAGCCCTGCACCGGCACACGGCTGTATGCCAGCCCCAGCTTCTCTTGCAGCAAGTCCAGGTAATCCACCATCAAGCCGACCGGGTTGCCACCCTCATCGTGATAAGAGAAGGGCACCCAGCCGGGGATCAATCCCAGCTTCAGCGGCGGCAGCATCGAGAGCCAGGCTCGCTCATCAGGGCGCAGCAAGAAATTGCTGTGTCCCATGAAGTTGGGCTCCAGGCTCTCCCCCAGCCAGCGTTTCTCCAGTTCACTGCGCGCCTCGACCGTTAGCGACTGAATGGCAGTATCAAGCCGGATGGCAAGAGTGTGTTTCTGGCTGGCGACGCCAAGATGCAGGGTTTCCATCAATAAGGGAGACTGGGCAACCACCGCCAACGCCGGGTGACGCTCGATAAACAGATTGGCCACATGAAGGTTGCCGATGTAGGCATCTGCCCGACCTTGCTCAACCGCCTGCAATGCACGGTGCGTATCGACAAAGAGTCGCGGTGTGACATTGGGATAGTGCAGCTTGACCAGCTTCTCGGTCAGAAAGCCTTTTTCGATAGCAATGCTGGCGGACTGCAACCGGCTCACATCCCGAAACAGGGGGCTGTCCTGGCGAACCACCACCACGGTCGGCGAAGTGTAGTAAGGTAGGCTATAGGTGACACACTGACGCACCTCAGAATTAAATGCATCGAGCAGGATATCCAGCTTGCCACGGCAGGCATCGGCATACATGGTTTTCCAGTCAGGGTAAACCTGCCAGGCAATCCGGTAGTCAAGCTTTTTGGCTATTTCCTCCATCAATTCAACACTGAATCCAGCGACGACCTTGCCGTCCCACTGCTGGAATGGTCCCCATCCGCCAGCCAATATGCCCACTTCAATCGTTGGTACAGAATGTACCTCCGCCGAAAATACGGAAGGCGTCAAGGAAAAAACAGCGACAATAATTATGAATCGTTTGATTAATGACATAAGCGAACAATATATAGACATAACGATTCACATATATTTATAAAAAGATATATGCACCTGAAAAAATGGGGTGCGCACGGTAGTATAGAAATGTTAGCTTTGGTAGCCTGAATATTATTCACCGTTTTATAAGAGGCTCATCCATGTCCTTCAAGATTATTCTTGCCGATGACCACCCCTTGATTCTGACCGGAATCCGTAGCCTGATTGACCAGATAACACCCCATTGTGAAGTGGTCGCCGAGGCATATCAGGTATCTGACTTGCTGAAATTATTGCAACAACATCGTTGTGATCTGTTGATCACCGATTTCAGCATGCCGGGCGATACCCGTAGCGATGGCATAGTAATGATCCAGCAGTTACGCCGGGATTATCCAAACCTGCCCATTATTGTACTAACCCAGATCCACAATGCCGGTATCTTGCAGTCACTCATCCAATTGGGGGTGAGCGGTATCCTGCTCAAAAAAGCGGTGATCAGCGAATTATCCGATGCCATTCGCCAGATATTATCCGGGCACAGCTATATCGGCAGTTCGGCGAAAAACCTGCTGGCCGAAGCCGGGCTTGGTCACCACACAAGCCTGATTCAGCTCACCCCCAAGGAGAGCGAAGTTGTGCGACTCTTGGCCAGCGGCATGTCCGTCACCCAGGTGGCCGAGTACCTGCACCGCAGCATCAAGACCATCAGCACCCAGAAAAAAAGCGCCATGCTGCGGCTCGGCCTGCAAAGCGATAGTGCGCTCTTTGACTATGCCAAAAGCAGCGGCCTCTGCTAATCAATAGCAGCATCAAATATCAGGGTGATATCTCCTTTATAGGTGGAGCCCGGGTACTTCATCATTTCCGTGACCACATCGCCAGCGACCCTGAATTTAATCTTTCTTGCCCCATTGATAGTAGGCCCCCGCAGGGATGAAAATTTGTATGGTGTAGTACTAAGATTGAACATTTCATTTTCCACGTTAATATAATATGTATTTAATTTTGCTTGATGCCCTTTGGCATTTTTTAACGCACATTCTGTACCAGATATATACTGGCAACGTAGTGTTACTGTAAATGGTGCACTACTCCAAAGCCGAAATGGTAACTCTTGTTGTAATTTATTTGGTATCCCCTTCCCATTATGTATCCAATCGTTCCATCCCCCTGGCGGCAACAGAGTTACTTTGCTTCTCCCTTCCCCCTCTCCTTTTGGAAAATCCACTCTAAGTTGGTGACGGACAACCAGCTTAATATTAACTTCATGTGCTAGTTGCCCGTTATAAACTCCATCACCAAGATCAATATCCTGATTCCTACCTATAGAAAAATTGAACTTACCGGAATAATTTCCATTTGACATTTTAAGAGGATCTGGCGACTCAAGACGGAAACCATAAATAACCCTACTAATCCAATAATTACCATCATCATCTGCCGGGCTATTAAAATAGCACTCAGCAGCACGTCCTTGTGCACTTGATTTAATAGAATGTAGAAGTAACTCAGAAAATGCTGGTGTTCCCCATGCTCTTTCTGTCAAAAAAATACAGTCGCCATTTATTCTACTCATTGGTCTAGGATGATCGCCTGAAAGATCCATTTTTTCTGTTTCAACACCAATATGGGTAGGAATCATTTTTAATTCATAAACCGTACCATCTTTATCATTAGTAACAATTATTTTTTTGGGGCCGGAAGTTTGGTAATAACTAAGATAGTTTGACTTGCTTTTTTTAGAGCTGATTCGAGAACGAAATACGTCCACTAAAAATTGAATGATAGTGGCACTTTCTAGGGGTTTCTCTGGGTCACAAAAGTCCAATCCATATGGCCGTTCCATACGACATGGAGTTTTATTTATAAAATAACTACCTTGATGTCCATAGCTGCTCGGAATGTACTCAGCTGTAATATTGAATGTTTCTGCATATACTGAGTCACTCATCATGGCTATAATAATAAAAAGAAGTATAGATATTATTTTTTTACGGTAATACTGGATGAACATCTTAACTCTCCCAACATAATAATATCCGACTCATCCATGCGACTTTGTTCTCTAGCAGGACTGTTGCAATGAAGGGAACCATTATGTTCCACGCTAAATTCCGGCTGTCGTCGGCTCGCCTCCAACGCAAAGAAGCCATCATTTTCGGTAAATGCCCGCCCAATAGGGTTGCTGACCATGGCGCCACGCAGTGGCTGATTTTGCTCGTTCAGTAAACGACCTATCACTGTGACTGTACTCACCGCATTCACCTGGCCATAACCCACTCCGCCGCGGTTAAGGTGGTAAGGGAGCACTGTAGGCTTGATGGTGAGCGGCGCGCCCTCGTGGTCGGCCATCTCCAGTTGCAAGGTGCCGCTTTGCAAGGCAGGCACAGAGACCAGATGACGTCCGGGCCCCAGGGTTTGCACGCCCCCTTGATCGTCGCTGACCCGGATCTGCGCCGCCTCGTCATCAGCGTCGATATCGAGGATCATCGCCGCCTCATTGCCCATGCCGCCCATATCGCGGGAGCCGATCGCCAGCTCCCCCTCTCGCCCCAGTGCCACCACGCTATCCAGGTTGATGCCGCCGGTCATCTCTGCGTTATAGGAGGAGTGCTGGGCAAACAGGTCGCCCCCCAACCAGGGCGCAGCGAAGCGGCCATAGCCGGATAGACCGATACCATAACTGTCACGGGTACTGCCCACGCTGACCTGACGCAGTAGCCCCCAATCCACCTCCTGCTGGTAGTTGAGATAGGCGCTGCGCTGGGCACCGCCCGAGCGCGAGGTATTGCTGCCCAGCCCCAGTGACAACTGGCGATCCTGCCCCCCTAGGTTGACGGTCAGACTCAGCGTGCTGCCGCGATCCCGCTGCAGTGCCGTGCTCTCGCTACCGGGACGATCGAACAGGGTCACCCCCCAGGTTACCCAGCGCCCCAAAAAACGATCGCTATAGTGCCACCCCAGATCAGCGCCATTGCCACGGCCAGACTGATGAGAAACATAGAGACCGAGGGAGCCCCACTTTTCCAGCGACTGCTGCAGTGACAGGCTGGATACCGAGCTTGCGTCCCCTTGCTTGCGCAGATTGCGCGAATGGCTGGCCACCAGACTGCTGTTGCCGTGCCAATAAATCCCCTGCAGATCGTAACCCCACCCCATGCCGACGCTCTGGTTGAGGGAGGCAAAACCGTGGAGCTGACTGGTCGCCTCCCAATCGAGTGAGAGGGAGTGCTGGGCCCGTCTATCCACATACTGGCTACCTGCCCCCACCACCAGCGAGGGAAGCAGTAAGTGGTTCACCGCTACGCCGCCACTAGCCCCCTCCAGATCGCTGTCCCCCTGCCGCACCAGCCAGCGGGTCTGACGTCCGGCAAACAGGTTGAAGCGCCACGGCTCCTCCGGCGTCTGCCAGTTGGAGGGTTTGTAGATCATCTCGCGCCAACGGCGGGTCTCCTGACCATCCTCTAGCAACCGCAGTTCCACCTCGTAGATACCGCCGGGTAGCGATCGGGTATCGAGTGCCTGCAAACCGGATACGACCGGCTGGGACTGGATCAGGTTGCCGTCACGATAGATCTCCACCATGCCCGGCCGTGCCGGTGCTACCTGAATCGGAGCCAGACTGGGTACCCCGCGTTGCCGGCGCAGCAGATCCGAACTGCCCCACATCACCCCGAACACTGTGGGCGTCGCACCACTGTAGTAATTCGGCTGACGCACCAACCCCTGCGCCGAGGGAAAGAAGAAGCCAAGGCGATAAAAATTGGCCTCATGGAGTCGTTCTCCATAGACCTGAGCCAACCCCAGATCAGTTGGCCCACCCTCCTGCCAGGTGGCATCCCCCTCCATAAAGGGGGTCCACGGCCCCCAGCTGCCTTCCAACTGCAGGTTGTAGTGACCGTTGCGCTGAGTGCCCTGCACCAGGTTCAGCTGGTTCTGGACCAGCAACCCCTTGCTCTCTTGAGGCAATGTCATAAAGCGCTGATCCCGCGCCTCCTGCTCCACCTCACCGGTCAGCACCGAGAGCTGGGACTCCTCCAGACTGTATTGCAATCCCACAATTCCCTCGGGACAGGCACGGCTGCACTCGCCGAGCGGCAGCTGGGTTCCCAGCTTGCTCAACCAGCGTTCACGCGCCCCCTCGTCAAACTCGCTCTCCTGCACATCCAGCAGCGAGAGCAGCTGTACCGAGTTATCCCGCCCGAGCAGCACTTCCCCATCCCCCAGCAGGCGACCGTCGACGGTCACCCGCACCATCAGGGGAACACCAAAAAAGTGCGCTTCAAACCCTTCTGGCAACTGCCGCGCCTGTTGCAGCAGTGCCGGATCTGCCGCCACCAACGGGACAGAGAGCAACAGCCCGAGCAAGAGAAGAAGAGAACGAACCATTAAGTGCAACCTGAATGCTTGGAATCTCAATTAAAGGGGGGCCTGATGACCCCCACATACTCATGTCAGCTGCCTTGAGCAGGCGGTGCCGACGGCGCCTCCGATTCAAACATCATGCTGACAATTCCCTGATAGTTGCCGGGCTTATAGCCACCGGCTGGCGCCGCTGCCGGAATGATTTCAAACCCGACCTTTTTACCGGTATTGGCATCCGCCTGATTCAGCAGGTCTTTCGATGAGGTGGTCAGCTCAACCCCCGCCACCTTGACCGTCACGCCGATACTCTCCTTACCGCTGATAATGGTGGAGGGATAGAGCAGATAGCCCTTGATGGGACCAATAGTGCTCTTCATATCCAGCTGTTTGGCTAATGGCTCCAGCTTGTTGTTAAAAGAGTTAAAGGCCAGTTTTTGCGGGGTATTCATCCAGTCCCCCACGGGCTGCACATAAAAGTTCTCGGTCGGGATCTGCGCCGTCACCGTCACCGTATGCTCGATGCGCTCGGCCGCCATCAGCGAACCACTCGCCAGCAACAGGGCGGGAAAAAGCGATAACATCTTCATAGCCACTCCTTCAGGTGTGATTGTCGTTCTTGTGATATATCGGGATTCAGAGCTTGAACTCCTTGAATACCGACTTTTTCCCTTCGATCAGTTCAAAACGAACCAATCGGGTTGCCTCTTCACTGACCCGCTTTTTAACGCCAGGCAGCAGATGCATCTTCTCCGGTTGACTGCATGAGCTCTCTTTTTGGTCACACAGCTCCAGATAATCGAGAATAACGGTGGCATTGCCCCGGTTCTCCACATAAAGGGCTCCGGTTTCACGTTCAATCCGGGTGTCATAACGGGTCTCTTTGGGTGCCACAAATAGAATGGTGCCAAAACCGGTCATAATGCTGACCCCGGCGCTTATTTGCTGTTGTGGCGGCAATTCTGTTATTTCATCCCCCTGTGGCTTGACCGGTACAAAACGCACCCGAAAATAACGTTCACGCTCACGCTCTCCCATATAGATGAAACGGGTGGCCTGCATACTGCTTGCGGGAATAATCAACCTTGATGGACTGGTCACCAGCTGACGAACCCCCTCCTCCGGTAACTCCCGCTCCTTTGGCATACCATCGGCACCATATATAATTTCGGCCAAGGTTATTTTGACAAATGCCGTCTCATCACCAAGATTTCTAACCCGCTTGAGCAGCGTAGTTTTATCTGCCGACATATAATCATATAAGGTACCAACGCTAATATCCGGCGACGCCAAGGCATTGCTACTGAATATAAGCAGCAACACAGTAAAAATCTTATTCATGAATAATAATCACACTGTAAAAACGATAGAGAGTAGTGCCTTCATTGCAGGCTCCGCAAAAAATATATGACATCCATATATATAAGTCGCCAGATGATAATATTTGGCTCGGCGATTCGTCATTGAGGCCAGTCTAGATAATCCACACAGCGGACTTAATCGGAATAATCTGATACTGCCAAAGTATTTTTTCTGCAAACAATCAGACAATTCCTACAGCCAGCTTTCAACATACTCCCCTATGATCCGAAATCATCTCAGTCAGCAGGGAAGTGACATGTTTGCGTTTAAAGAAGAGTTTCCGGTCGGTGACGTGGCATCCCTGACGACAGCGGACATTGCCGTGCCCTTTTATCAGCCAATCGTTGACCGGGATCGCCAGATCATCGGCTTTGAGGCGCTGGCCAGACGCTGGGAACCCCGCCAGCAGCGTTATCAGGGAATAGACTTTCCCTCTCTCAGCAGTGAAGAGTCCCTGCATGTGGATATCGTTATGCTCAGAGCGATTTGGCGTGATCTGACCGCGCTGGCACGCCATGCTCCTTGCTCCCTCTCGATAAACCTCAACCCCGCTTTTGAGAGCCCTACATATAAGAACCTGCTGTTACTCACCCTCTTGCAGGCCCGCAAGCTGGATATTGCAATCTGGTTCGAGGTGGTGGAGTACGCCCCGCTAGAGCGCAAGGAGTTGGCCCTGATCGAAGTACTGCGCAGCCACGGTGCCCATATCGCCTGCGATGACTTTGGCACCCAGGAGTGCAATTTTCAGCGAGTGATGGCGCTCCCCTACGAGATCATCAAGCTGGATCGCTCTCTGCTGCAAGCGACCAATAGTAGCCATGCCTTGCGCATGCTGACCGGACTGGTGGAGTACCTGCAGCGACTCGGCATGAAGGTGGTGTGCGAAGGGGTGGAAAACCAGACCCATATCGAGATTGCCGATCAGCTCGGCTGTGACTATCAACAGGGTTACGTCTACGCCATGCCCTCCCCCCTCTCACGTTGGGCCTGAGCGGCGGTTTCATTTCGGCATCCTATCGGCTCGCGCAGCCAACAATGTCCTGCCAAATTGCATGATGACGTGGGGGCGAGTACAATCTCGCACCCCGAATATCCGGCGCTTCTTCTTTAGATAACTCCGGATATGCCGTCATCGGGTCGCGCTGCATTGAGCCTCCTCTCGGAGGGCATCTTGCACCGCAGCTCAACCACTACGATGCCATCAGGTGGCATCGTCCTGATTTGCAATCAGATATAAAGAGTCCACCATGTTTAAACCAGAATTGCTCTCCCCCGCAGGTTCCCTCAAGAACATGCGTTACGCCTACGCCTATGGCGCCGATGCCGTCTATGCCGGTCAGCCCCGCTACAGCCTGCGGGTGCGCAACAACGAATTCGATCACGAAAACCTGCAGCTGGGCATCAACGAAGCCCATGCGCTGGGCAAGCAGTTCTATGTGGTGGCCAACATCCAGCCCCACAACTCCAAGCTCAAGACCTTTATCCGCGACATGCGCCCTGTGGTGGAGATGAACCCCGATGCGCTGATCATGTCCGACCCCGGTCTTATCATGATGATGCGTGAAGCCTTCCCGGATATGCCCATTCACCTCTCGGTGCAGGCCAACGCGGTCAACTGGGCCACGGTGAAGTTCTGGCATCAAATGGGCCTTACCCGCGCCATCCTCTCCCGCGAGCTGTCGCTGGACGAGATCGAGGAGATCCGCATGCAGGTGCCGGAGATGGAGCTGGAGGTGTTCGTCCATGGCGCGCTGTGCATGGCCTACTCCGGCCGCTGCCTGCTCTCCGGCTATATCAACAAGCGTGACCCCAACCAGGGCACCTGCACCAACTCCTGCCGCTGGGAGTACAAGGTACACGAGGGTAAAGAAGATGACGTGGGCCAGATCGTCCACCGTCAGGAGCCCATCGCAGTGCGTCCGGACAACACCCTGGGCCTTGGCAAGCCGACTGATGCCCTTGTGCTGCTGGAAGAGTCCAACCGCCCGGGCGAGTACATGAGCGCGTTCGAGGACGAACACGGCACCTACATCATGAACTCCAAGGACTTGCGCGCCGTCGAGCACGTCGAGCGACTGACCAAGATGGGCGTTCACTCCCTGAAAATCGAAGGGCGCACCAAATCCTTCTACTACTGCGCACGTACCGCTCAGGTTTACCGCAAGGCCATCGACGATGCGGTAGCGGGTCGTCCGTTCGACCGCAGCCTGATGGGCACCCTCGAAAATCTGGCCCACCGCGGCTATACCGAGGGCTTCCTGCGCCGTCACAACCACAGCGAATACCAGAACTACGACTACGGCTACTCCGTCTCCGACACCCAGCAGTTTGTCGGCGAGATCACCGGTCGCAAAGGTGACATGGTCGAGGTCGAGGTGAAGAACAAGTTCCTGGTGGGCAACAACCTGGAGCTGATGACCCCGCAGGGCAACGTCCGTTTCAATCTGGAGCAGATGGAGAACCGCAAGGGCGAGCTTATCGATACCGCGCCGGGCAACGGTCACGTGGTCTATGTGCCAGTCCCGAAAGATCTGGATGTGAACTACGGCATTTTGCTGCGCAATCTGGGCGACAGCCAGGATACCCGCAACCCGCACACGGCGGCCTGAGATGGCGCTGCTCATCACCGACAAATGCATCAACTGTGACATGTGCGATCCCGAGTGCCCCAACCAGGCTATCAGCCTGGGTGAGGAGATCTACGAGATCGACCCCAGTCGCTGCACCGAGTGCGTCGGTCACTATGAGAAGCCGACCTGCATCAGTGTCTGCCCTATCGACTGCATCATCTGGGATCCCGCTTATGTGGAGACCGAAGATCAGCTGATGGAGAAGTTTGTGCGGATGCACAGGCAGTAGCTGATGCACAGACGGTAAAACGAAAAAAAGGCCGAGTAATCGGCCTTTTTTGATCCTGTGTGCAGCGGCTGGCTATCACTTGCCGACCAGCCGGATCAGTTTGTCCAGCTCACGCTGGGCCTCCAGCATCCGGGTCTGGGACTCCTCCAGCCTGGCCTGCCGCTTGGCAATCTTCTCCGGCTTGCCACTGACTCTCGCCTCCTGCAGTTCAAGCAGACGCTCATCCACCTCGCCGCGCAGTTTGTTAACCCGCTCTTTCTGCTCCTTGAGCAGACCTTCATCGGTACAGTTAGCCTTGATATTGCGCACGGCCTGTTCCAGCCCGGCAATCTGCCCGGCATTGTTGTGTGCTTTGGCAAACACCAGCTGGTCGTTGACGGCCTGCAGACGGGCCTTGCAACCGACCGCCTCACTGCCAAAGGCCTGACCCGCCAACAGCAGCAAGCCGGCTCCCAATACTTTCCACATCTCGATTCATCCGGTCTTGTTTACGAGCTGACCATAAAAACCTCGATCGGCAGCAGGGTCAAGCAAGCGGGAAAAAGGTGCGACAGAAGTTGTGCAACATCACGCAATTGCCACCCTGTTGGTTCTACAATGGCGCTCTTTCCAATCGGGAGTCTGTTATGAATCAACAAATTGTGGTCATTGCCAACGGTGCCCCCTATGGCAGCGAATCCCTGTTCAACGCCCTGCGTCTCGCTATCGCCCTCAACGAACAGGGTGGTGCCAGCCTGAAGCTGTTCCTGATGTCAGATGCGGTGAGTGCAGCGCTGGCCGGTCAGGCACCGGCCGAGGGATACAACCTGCGCCAGATGCTGGAGATCCTGCTGGCCCAGGGCGTCACCATTCGCCTGTGCAAGACCTGCACCGATGCCCGTGGCATCACAGCCCTGCCGCTGATCGAGGGCATTGAGGTCGGCACCCTGCCGATGCTGGCCCAATGGACCCTGGCTGCCGACAAGGTGCTGACCTTCTGATCTCCCCCTCCGGATCTCTTGCCCCTTTAGCCTTCACCTGACCCTCCATAGCCCCCGCCACGCGGGGGCATTGCGCGCGCCCCAGCCTCACTGACTACACTATCAATTGCCACGCCTGCTTGTTTGTCCCACCTCACGGACAGCGTAACGCCCAGTAATAAACCGAGGACGACGATGAATCCGACCGAACAGACCCTGCTTGAGCAGATGAGGATCACCGACTTTGAAATTGCCCATCGCAAGGAGTTATTGCTGCTCAATGAACAGGATGTGGCGCGGCTGGCAAGTTATTGCAGCAAGATAGAACCACGTATCGACGCCCTGGTGGATCGCTTCTACCAGCAGCAGACGGCCATCACCGAAATCGCCCTGTTGATCGGGGATGCCGATACCCTCATACGGTTGCGCACCGCGCAACGGCGCTATGTGCTCGATCTCTTCAGCGGCCATTACGATCTGGAGTACGTCAACAACCGGCTTCGGATCGGGCTGGTTCACAAGCGGATCGGGGTCGAACCCAAGCTCTATCTGGCCGCCATCAACACCCTCAAAGCCCTGCTGATCGAGGATATGTTCGAGCAGATCCGCGATGAACCGGAGCGCCTCGTCATGCTGGCCGCCCTGGACAAACTCTTTCTGTTCGACATCACTCTGGTCTTCGAAACCTACATTCGCAGTCTGGTGTCGGAAATAGAGTCATCCAGAGAGAAGTCGGAGAACTATGCCAAGAGTCTGGAGCAGAAAGTTCGCGAGCGTACCAAGCAACTGGAGGAGCTGAACCGCACCGATGCCCTGACCGGATTGCTCAACGTTCGCCACCTCAACGAGCTGTTGCTGCTAAGCCTGCGCACCTGTCAGCGCCGTGCCGAACCCATGGCCATCGCCTATCTCGATATCGACAACTTCAAGCAAATCAACGATACCGAAGGTCACCAGCGCGGAGACGAGATCCTGCGCATCGTCGGCAACTGCATCCGTCAGGTCTTTCGCGCCGAAGACAGCTGCTTTCGTTATGGGGGAGATGAGTTCTGCCTGATCCTGCCCAACTGCAACGAGAGTCAGGCGCGGGATATTTATCTCAAACGATTGATCAACACCGTCAAGGAGCAGCTGGGCGATCTCACCCTCAGTATCGGCATAGTGCAGACCGGACCGGAGCACTACGACGACGGGCTAAACCTGATCCGCCTCGCCGACGAGAGGATGTACGCAGCCAAGAAGGCGCTCAAAGAGAAGACTCCGGGTAGCACGCACTGAACATTCAGCATCACAGATCCCCGCATTAACCGGGTCAGCTCCGCTCAACCACAGACGTGGCCACAGCGGAATGCTGTACTCTGGCACCCCACTCATAAAGCGCAAAAATCGCCACACAAAGCAGCGCCATCAGCACATAGAGCAACTGCCCGCTCCACTGCTCGAGGATCCAGCCTCCCAGCAGGGCGCCGGCAGCCCCTCCCAACCCGGCCAGTGCGCTGGCACCAAAGTAGCTCCCCTTGAGGTGGGTGGGGGCCATCTGGTCGATCAGCACGTTGAGCAGGGGGAAGAGGATGGTCTCGCCAATGCTGAGCAACAGCACGGCGCCAAACCAGTGGCTGCGCACCATCGGGTCCCCCAGCGCGAAGAGCAATTGGGCCGACAGAAAGAGCGCCATGCCGATATGAAGCCGTACCCGCACCGGCCAGCGTGACAACAACCGCAGCAGCGGAAACTGCAGCAGCACCACGGTCAGGGCATTGGTCGCCACCAGCAGAGCAACCAGCTCGGCCACCTGCGGCATACCGGCCCGGGTCAGGTATTGCACCAGCGGCGAGTGAAACTGGGAGTAGACCAGCACCATCAGAAGATTGGCCATCACCAGCAGCAGGAAGGCACGATCCGCCAGCAACACCTTGATGGCATCCCGCAAGCCGGGCCCGGCAGTCCCCGGCTTGCCTGTGCTGCCAGCCCGGCGAAATCCCCAGCCAAAGGCCAGCGCCAGCAGCAAATAGCTCACCACCAGAAACAGGAAGGTCTCCTGCTGGGCGTTGATCCCGAGAGTCACCCCTAGCAGCGGCCCCAGCGCGGCCCCCAGGTTGAGCAGAAAATAGCGCAGGTGCAGTGCCAACTCCCGCGCCTTGGCCGAGGCCAGACTGTCAGCCATCAGCGCCTTGCCGGGGGCATCGATGAGCCCCGACGAGAGGCCGCTGCCCATCACCCCGACCCCGAGCCAGAATACCTCGTGCGAAAAACCGAGCAGACCGAAACAGAGCATCGCCACCAGACAACCGGCCAGCAGTATGCTGCGCCGCCCGAAGCGATCAGAGAGCCAGCCGCCGTAAAAACTGACCAGGGTAGAGAGGGCCATTGAGCCACCCAGTAACAGGCCAATGAAGGTGGCCGAAAGGTCATACTCCCGATAGAGCAGAATGGAGAGGAAGGGCCACACCATGTAGTAGCTGGTACGCACCATAAAGGTGCCCAGAATGACGATCCAGACCAGCGGGGTAAATTGCCTGAAGGTGCTCCATGACATCGCTATGCTCCATGCCCCGCAGCTCTTACCACAAGATCCTGTCATAAACGGGGAAAGCATTCAGTTGTAACAGAGGGCCTCAATAGAAACAATCTTTGCTCACCAGCAAGGTGCAACCGGATGCAAAAAGGCCAGCCGATGGGCATCGGCTGGCCTTTTTATCGCGGGATTTCCCTCTGACTAGAGCCAGAGGGCCAGGCTTAGCGCCAGGGGCTCTGCTGCCACAGCCGCCCCAGTCCGGCTTCCAGTGCCTGCGCGCCCTGCTGCCCCAGCTTCTGGGTCAGGCTTTTTGGCTTGCGATAGCTGATGCCGATCACCTTGTGGTGGCTGGCCTGCGCCAGCAGGTAATCATCACTGGTGCAGAGGGTATCCACCAACCCCAGCCCCTTGGCCTGACTTGCCAGCCAGTGCTCGCCGGTCGTGACCTGATCGATATCGAGTTGCGGGCGGTGTTCGGCCACAAAGGCCTTGAAGCGCTCGTGGATCGCCGCCAGCTCCTCGCGAAACTTCTCGCGCCCCAGATCGTCGTTCTCGCCAAACATGGTGATAGTGCGCTTGTACTGGCCGGCGGTGTGCATCTCGAATTCGATATCGTGCTTTTTCAACAACTTGTTGAAGTTCGGCAGCTGGGCGATCACCCCGATGGAGCCGACGATGGCAAAGGGGGCAGCCAGGATCTTGTCCGCCACGCAGGCCATCATGTAGCCGCCACTCGCCGCCACCTTGTCAATCGCAACGGTGAGCTTGATGTCACGATCGCGCAACCGCTGCAGCTGGGAGGCTGCCAAACCATAGCCATGCACCACGCCGCCACCGGATTCGAGTCGCAGCAGCACTTCGTCGCCGGGCTGGGCGACACCAATCACCGCGCTCACCTCCTCGCGCAGGGAGGCCACCTCTTTGGCATCCATGCTGCCGTTGAAATCGAGCACGAACAGGCGGCTGCGCTCATCACCGGCCTTGGCGCGTTTTTTCTGCTCCTCTTTTTGCTGCTTTTCCAGCACCTTGCGCTCGGCCTTGCTTACGAGCGCACTCTTGAGCGCAAATTGCCCCTGCTCCAGCTCGCTCGAGAGATCGGTCACCACCAGCTCACCCTTGCGCGCTTTCGGCTGGCGAGTGCTGACGATCATCAGGATGATGGCGCCGATGGCCAGCATGAAGGTCACTGTCTTGGCCAGAAACAGGCCATATTCGGTCAGAAATGTCACGATGGACTCCAGAATGGATCGGTTTTCGTCACATTCTAGGGAGTTTGGCGAATGCGCGCAAAAAATCGCAGCCAGTGCCCGGAAAAACCAACCCGAGCATCACAACCTCTCTATTTTCTTCACATTTTTCTTGCCGCTGGCTGGTCAAATAGGCGCGCGGATCAGTACACTTGGCGCCGATTGCCATGCACTTATGGCCGGAATTTGTTAACAGGAGTTGTCATGCTCGATTATCAGGCGCCCCGCGATCTGCTCAAGGATAAAGTCATTCTGGTCACAGGTGCCGGCGACGGGATCGGCCGCGAAGCCGCCCTCACCTACGCCGCTCACGGTGCCACCGTGATCCTGCTCGGCCGCACCAGCGCCAAACTCGAAGCCGTGTATGACCAGATTGAAGCGGCCGGTTATCCGCTGCCCGCCATCGTGCCGGTGGATCTGAAAGGGGCCACCGCCGCCCACTACCGCGGCATGGCCGAAACCTTCGCCCAGCAGTTTGGCCGCCTCGACGGCGTGCTGTTCAACGCCGGTCTGCTTGGCACCCTCTCTCCGTTTGAACACATTCAGGAGAAGGAGTGGGACGAGGTGATGCAGGTCAACGTCAAATCGGAATTCCTGCTGACCCAGGCGCTGCTGCCGCTGCTGCGCCAGACTGCCAAGGCGCAGGGCGATGCCTCCATCGTCTACACCTCCTCCAGCGTGGGACGCAAGGGGCGCGCCTACTGGGGCACCTATGCCATCTCCAAGTTCGCCATCGAGGGGATGATGGAAGTGCTGGCCGACGAGCTTGAGAACACCGGTGTGCGGGTCAATACCCTAAACCCGGGCGGTACCCGTACCAAGATGCGCGCCAGCGCCTTCCCGGCGGAAGATCCCATGAACCTCAAGACTCCGGCCGACCTGATGCCGCTCTACCTCTACCTGATGGGGTCGGACAGCCGCGGCAAAACCGGCCAGACCTTTGTGGCTCAGCCAAAATAAACAAGTGGCGTGGCCCAGCCCAAATAAATCAATAAAATACCCAGAGTGTTGTGCGGCAGGGGTTAAATTGAATAGGGGGCACAGGCTCCCTGTTCGAACCACTGACCATCCTATCTCCAATCAGGTTGAACTATGTTTCGTCCCAAGAGCACGTTTGAGCAATGGCGGATCTTTCAGGCGGTGGTCGACTGCGGCGGCTACGCCCAGGCGGCCGAGGCGCTGAACAAGAGCCAGTCCTCCCTCAATCATGCGGTTGCGAAGTTGCAGCAGAGTCTGGGGGTGCCCTTGCTGGAGGTGCGCGGCCGCAAGGCGGTGCTGACGCCAGCGGGCGAGATCTTCCTCAAGCGGGCCCGTCAGTTGAGCCAGCAGGTGGAAGAGCTGGAGAATCTGGCCAACAACCTGGAGCGGCAGTGGGAGCCGCAGATCAACCTCTATGTCTCGGCGCTGCAGCCAAGGGATCGCCTCTATCGGGCCTTGGCCAGCTTCTATCCCCGCAGCCGGGGTTGCCGGGTCAACCTGCACGAACGCATTCACTGCCACTTCAACGCCCTGCAACCGGGGGACCTGATGCTCTCCGAGCACCTGCCCGGCGATCGCACCGGCCTGTTGCTGGATGAGGTGTGCCTGCTGCCCCTCTGCGCCGCCAGCCATCCGCTGGCACAGGAGGAGGGGCCCATCCGCAGCGACGTGCTGACCAGCCACAACCAGATCAGCCTCCATCCCCCCATTCACCGCTCGGTGGACTGGAACGATGCAGATGATACCGGCTGGAAGGCGACCCACTACCACGAAGTGCTCGCCATGCTGCGCCTCGGCCTCGGCTATGCCTGGCTGCCGCGCCATCTGGTAGAGCGGGAGCTGGCGGAAGGTTCACTCATACAGCTGGATCTGGAGAGCGGCAACGAGCGCCACCTCTACACCTACCTGCTGACCCTCTCCCCCGAATCCCTCGGCCCAGCGACCGAGCTGCTGCTGCGCTGCCTGCGCAACGAATATCAGGGCGAATCAGCGCCGCTTCCGCACGCCCAGTCCCAGCACGATAAATAACAGCCAGATCCCCCGTCAGACGTTGGGCACCCGCCAGCTGGCGGCCAGTGCCACCAGCGCCAATCCCAGCGCCACCATAAAGACTCCGTGGAAACTCCACACCTCCGCCACCACACCGGCGATTGCCCCCGCCATGATGGAGCCAGTGCGGATGCTGTTGGCAAACAGGGTAGTCGCCACCCCGGCTCTCCCCGGCATCAGATCCTGAAAGTAAGACATGCCGATCCCCGCCACGATACCGATGAAGATGGCGTTGAACAGCTGCAAGGCGATCAGGGCGTATTGGTCGGTGAGGGTCACCAGACCTGTGTAAAAGGCCGCGCCAGCCAGCACCGCCAACAACATCATGGGGCGCTTGCCAAAACGGGCCGTGTAATAACCCGCCAGCAGCATGAAGGGGATCTCCAGCGCCGCCGCCGTGCCCATCAGGATACCGGCAAGCTTCTCATCCATCCCGAGCTCTCGGGTGATATAGAGCGGCATATTGATCAGGTACATGCTGTTGCAGGTCCACATCAGGGTGGAGGCGATAAAGAGCGCCCGCACCGCCGGATCCCGCCAGCTGCTGACCCGCTCTGTCTCTTCAGCCATCTTGGGCAAAGGGAGAGAGGGGAGCCAGCGCCACACCACCAGGGCACAGAGCAGATAGGCCAGTGCCGAGGCCAGATACATCAGCTCGAAGCCGTAGCCTATGGCCAGCGCGAAGGCGATGGGCGGGCCTATGACCCAGGCCAGCGAAAACTGGGCGCGCATCACCGAGCTGAACATGTCCGCCCGCCGGTTGCGGCTGTCGGAGTACTCCCGCGCCAGCGCAAACAACTGGGGGCTGGCAGTGGCCGCCAGCGCCGCCAGCATCACCCCCAGACTCGCCAACAGCCAGTAGTTGCGGTTCCAGGCAAACAGCAGGGAGAGCGCTACCCCGGCAAAACAGCAGCGCAGGATCAGTCGCTTGCGATCCCCCTTGTTGTCGGAGCGGTGGCCCAGCCATTGGCTGACCAGAATGCCCACCACGGCGTTGATGGTATAGAAGAGCCCGACCAGAAAGGGGCGCACCTGTACCTCTTCGGCCAGAAACAGACTTAAGGTAGGCACCTGCAGTGCCACCGCGACGCCGGTCATAAAGGTCACGGCAAGAAATGAAAGAGAGACGGGGTCAGGGCGTTTGACCGCCGCTATCGACAAGCTCATAGGGTTACCACTGATTGGAGGGACGATACGGGCTAACGGGCGGCAGCCGTATGAAAATTCGGCGCCTATCTTATGTCACTATCAAGAGCGGGCTCAAGGATGGCATAAGCAGGTGTGCGCCTTGCGAGGGAGGCCGCGACCCCGTAGAGTGAAAGCCCATCCTGCCAGCACAAGGAGTTCGCATGTTTGATTTTGATCAGGAAGTAGACCGCAGTGGCACCATGAGCCTGAAATGGGACAAGTACAAGGGTCAGGATGTGCTGCCCATGTGGGTTGCCGATACCGACTTTGTCTCCCCCCCGTCCGTGATCGAGGCGTTGACCAAACGGGTTGCCCACGGCATTTTCGGCTATTCACGCCCCTCGCCGCGCCTGATCGAACTCATTATCGAACGGATGGCGACCCGCTATGGCTGGGCCATCGAGCCCGAATGGCTGGTGTTCCTGCCCGGCGTGGTGCCGGGGCTCAACCTTGCCTGCAAGGCGTGGAGCCAGCATGGCCGCGGTATCATCACCCCCAAGCCGGTCTACTACCCCTTCCTGCAGGCGCCGGGCTTCAATGATCGTCCCCTGCTCACCGTGCCGATGATTGAAGACGCCGGTCGCTGGGTGCTGGATCTGGCAGAGCTTGAGCGTCAGGCCCCCGCCGCAGATCTGCTGCTGCTCTGCAACCCCCACAACCCGGGCGGCACCATCTTCACCCGTGACGAGCTGCTGGCCATCGATGCCATCGCTGCGCGCCACAATCTGGTGATCTGCTCCGATGAAATCCACTGCGATCTGCTGCTGGATAAAAACGCCCGCCACATTCCCTACGGCGCCATCAGTGCACAAGCAGCCGAGCGCTGCGCGGTGATGATGGCCCCGAGCAAGACCTTCAATATCGCCGGTCTCTGCTGCTCCTTCGCCATTATCCCCAACGCCCGTCTGCGCTTCAGGCTGCAACAGGCGATGCGCGGCATCAGCGCCGACGTCAACCTGCTGGGCTTTGTCGCCGCCGAAGCGGCCTATGAGGGTGGCGAACAGTGGCTGACCGAGCAACTCGACTATCTGGCAGCCAATCTGGCCCTGATCCAGCAGGCGGTTGCCCGCTGGCCCGGCGTCAAGCTGGCCAACCATCAGGCGACGTATCTGGCCTGGATCGATGTGAGCGCCCTTGGCCTTGCCGATCCCATCCCCTTCTTCGAGCAGGCCGGGGTTGGTCTCTCCCCCGGCGCCCAGTTTGGCGACGGTCAGTTCGTGCGGCTCAACTTCGGCTGCACCAGGGCACGGCTGACCGACGCGCTGGCGCGGATGGAGCGGGCAATCCTCAACCACAACAAGCCCTGATCAGCCAGCAACGGGATGGGCAAGCCCCATCCCTTTTTCCCTGTGTCATCAGCCAGCGGTCAACTCAGTCAACGGTCAATTATGTCTCTACGGATCTTGCATCACCTTCTGCTCCCACTCTGTGCACTCTCTGCGCTGCTCCCCTTTGGCAGCCAGGCGCTGACTATCGGAACGGGCCCGCTCAACGGGGTCTACTACCCGACCGGTGGCGCCATCTGCCGGGTGCTCAATGCCGGCCATGCCCTGCATGGGGACAGCTGCACCGTGCAGAGCACCCGTGGCTCGATGGCCAACCTCAAGGCACTCGACAAGGGGGACGTACAGCTGGCGCTGGTGCAGTCCGATGTGTTGCACCACGCCCTGCACGGCACCGGCCCCTTCAGTGGGCAGGGGGCCAACAATGAGCTGCGCAGCCTGTTTCGCCTCTATCAGGAGTCATTGGCCCTGCTGGCCGCCCCCAATAGCGGCATCACCACCCTGGCAGATATCGAAGGGAAGCGGGTCTATCCGGGCAACAAGGGCGCCGGTGAGCAGATCACCAGCCAGGCCCTGATGGCAGCCATGGGATGGCAACCCGGGCAGTTTGCTGCCTATCAACTCAAGTCGGACAGCGAACCGCTGGAAGGGCTGTGCGATGGCTCGCTGGATGCCGCGTTTGTGGTTGCCGGTCACCCCAGTCTGGCGGTCGGCGATCTGATCAGCCGCTGCAAGGTGCGCCTCATCCCTATCGAAGGGGAGCAGATCGACACGCTGCTCAAGCAACACCCCTACTACCAGCGCAGCCGTATCGCCGCCAACCTCTATCCGGGGCAGACCACCGCCATCAACAACATCGGGATGAGTGCCGAACTGGTGGCGCTGGCCAGCCTGCCGGACCCCATCGTCCGAACCGTGCGCGATACCCTGCTGGCCCGGGTCAAACAGTTCAGCCGGCTGCATCCCGCCCTGAGCAAGGTGACCCCCGAGCAGTTGCAGGCGCAAACCGAGCTGCCCCTCCATGCGGGGATGTCGGATCAACCGCCAGCCCCCTTGCCACTGACCCCCGAGCAGTTAACCGCGGAACAACTGACGCCGGAGCCGTTCACACCAGCGCCATCGGCCTCGGAGACGGTGCCCACGACAGAGCCGGTGAGTGCCGCCGACGGGACGACAACGCCCATTGAGGCGCCCTTCGACGCGACCGCCACCAGCAGTGCCGCAGTGGCAACAGAAGCCACAGAGGTTAATCCCTTGCCCGAAGAGGCACTTGAGGTCACCCCCGAGCTCACTGCTACGCCGACCACCGAGGGGGAAAGAGTGGCTCCCTCTGCCGCAGCGTCAACGGTTCCATCACCATCGGCTGCCGTTTCGGCTCAGTTGCCACAAAGCGCCTCTGCGGCAACTTCGCCGCAAGAGCAGGCAACCCAGCCTGCCAGCAGCGCGGTGACTGGCGAAACCCTGCAGCAGGATAAAACCGACACGCCTCCCGCCCCTGCCACCAGCGCAGCCACACAGCTGCAACCCTGAATGGTCAGCTCCCACAAATGCATCAGGGCAACCTCGGCTGCCCTGATTGTTTACGCGCGTTCGATAGTGACGCAATTGATGGCGGCACAGTCACCCCGATAGTCGTGCTCACCTTGCCGTACCGCTACGGCTCTATCACCCGGGTCAGATAGGGATTGGGCTTCTGGATCTCCTCCTCCACCCAGTGCAGCAACTGCTTGATGGCCCGCGACAACACCTGATTCTGGCGCACCACGTAGCCCAGACTGGTACCGGGAAAGTCGCCGAGGCTGGTGACAGGCGCGGTGAGGTTGAGGCGCGGATGCAGGGAGAAGTCCGGCACGATGGCGACACCAAAGCCCGCCTCGGCCCAATCCAGCTGGGCGTCCACGCTGCCCACCTCCATGATGCGACAGGGGGGCAAGGCCAGCAGCGGCAGGGACGGGTCGATCAGCGCCCGGGTGCGGGTGTCGTGACCGAGCAGGATCAGGGTCGGCTCATCGAGGGGATCGCTCTCCCCCGCCACCGCCCGCGCCTGCCAGCGGGCCAGGCCGTGGCCCAGCGCGCACCAGGTCACCTGTTGCAGCTCGGTATAGAAGAGCGGCTCGCTGCGCTTTTGCGCCATGACAAAACCCAGATCCGCCTTGCCCGCCTTGACCAGCTCGGCGGCCTGATCCGAAGTGGTGTTGAACAGGGTGAGGTCGATGCCGGGGAACTCCCGCTTGAAGCGCTGGAACGGCTGGATCAGCAGCAGGCGGGAGATGATGTCGCTGGCGGCGATGGCCAGCGTCCCCTGACTCAGCTGGTTGAGGGCATTGAGATCGGACTGGCAGAGCTGCAACTCGGCGATGGTGCGCTCGGCGCTTTGCAGCAGCCGCTCCCCCGCCTGCGTCAGGCGAAACGGGCTGCGCTCGATCAGCCGCACCCGGGTCGCCTGCTCCAGCCGCTTGATATGCAGGCTGACATTGGGCTGGGTCATGTGCAGCTCGGTGGCGGTCTGGCCAAAATGTTGCAATCGGGCCAGGGTGACAAAGGTTTGCAGCCAGTGAATATCCAGCATAAGAGTCCCTCAACCCGCGAGGTGCGGGGCTTGCCAGGCAAAATCGAGCAGTTTGCCGCTTAATTGGCCATAATTATATGGTTCTCTTATCGGAATTATAAAGATAATTAATTTTTCTAATCCGCATCAGGCTCCTAGGATGGACGCCTAACGTCTTAGGAGAAAGAGTCATGTCGTCTATCGTAGTCGTAGGTGCTAACTGGGGTGATGAAGGCAAAGGCCGCATCGTGGATTATCTGGCAGGTCAAGCTGGCGCCAGCATTCGCTTCCAGGGCGGCAACAACGCTGGCCACACCGTGGTCAACGACCTTGGCACCTTCAAGCTGCACCAGGTTCCGAGTGGCGTATTCAACCCGGATTGCCTGGTTGTCCTCGGCCCGGGCATGGTGATCAGCCCCGAGAAACTGACCGTCGAGCTCGAGGAAGTCAAAGCCTCCGGCGTGACTCCGAAGCTGGCCATCTCTGACCGCGCAACTCTCTGCCTGCCGCTGCACGCACTGGAAGATACCCTGGAAGAGCAACGTCTGGGTGACGGCGCCTATGGCTCCACCCGTCAGGGCATCGCCCCTGCCTACGGCGATCGCGTGATGAAGAAAGCGATCCTGGTTGGCTGGCTGAAACAGCCGGACGTGCTGGTCGAGCGCATCCAGTTCATGCTGGACTGGAAACTGCCGCAGATGAAGGCTATCTACCCCTCCTTCGAATTCACCCAGACTGCCCAGGAGATGGCCGACTGGCTGCTGGAAGTCTCTGCCCCGTGGCTCGACGCCGTGTGCAACGTCAGCATGCCGCTCAAAGCGCTGCAGGCGGAAGGCAAGACCCTGCTGTTCGAAGCGCAGTTGGGCGCTGGCCGTGACCTGATCTACGGCGAATACCCCTGGGTGACCTCCTCCCACGTATCTGGCGCCTACGCCGGTATCGGTGGCGGTCTGCCAGGTCTGCGCCCGGAGCGCGTCATCGCTGTAGCCAAGGCATTCAGCTCCTCTGTCGGTACCGGCACCCTGCTGACCGCCATGGAGAACCAGGACGAGTTCCGCAAGATCACCAACGAGTTCGGTGCCACCACCGGCCGTCCCCGTGATGTCGGTTACTTCGACGCCGTCGCCACCAAGAACGGTGTCGAGCTGCAGGCTGCGACCGAAGTCGCCCTGACCAAGCTGGACTGCCTGACCGGTCTGCCGGATCTGAAGATCTGCGTGGCCTACGAAGGTGCTCACACCGAGAACCCGATTTGGCCGCAAACCGCTGCCCTGAAGCCGGTTTACGAGCAGATGGAAAGCTGGAGCGAAGACATCACCGGCTGCCGCACCTTCGAAGAGCTGCCCAAAGCAGCCCAGCAGTACGTACTGCGTATCGAAGAGCTGCTCGGCGTACCGGTTCCGATGGTTTCCGTCGGCCCGGGCCGTGACGAGATGATCCTGCGCTAAGCCGCACCTCTCATCGTCAAACAAAAAACCGGCATCCCTGATGCCGGTTTTTTTATGGCTGCCGTTTACCTTCTTGCCATAAAACCACCCAAAGGCTCAATTAACTCACCAATTGACCTCACATTGAGCCGTTCTGCAATAACATTCTACCCTGCCCTCGTTAAAGTGAACCCGTTACCACACGAGGAGTCACCCGATGAAATTGCTCAAACAGAGTGCCCTGTTGCCACTGCTCTGCCTGACGGCCATGCCAGCCTTTGCCATGACCCTGAAGAGCACGGACATTCACGAAGGCCAGTTGATGGACAAACAGTTCAGCTTCAACGGCTTTGGCTGCAGCGGCGACAACCACTCGCCCCAACTTAGCTGGCAGGATCTGCCGGCAGGCACCAAGAGTGTTGCCATCACCGCCTATGACCCCGATGCCCCTACAGGCAGCGGTTGGTGGCACTGGCTGGTGGTTAACCTGCCTGCTACCCAGAGCGAGCTGGCCAGCAATGCCTCCGGCAAGCTCAAGCAGGGATTGGAGATCCGCACCGACTTTGGCAGCCAGGGTTATGGCGGCCCCTGCCCGCCCGCAGGTCACGGCATGCACCGCTATCAGTTCACCGCCTGGGCCCTGCCCCATGATCTCGAGGTAAAGGCTGATACCCCGCCGGCTATGGTAGGCTACATGCTCAATAGCATGGCGCTCGGCAAAGCCACCCTGACCGCCACCTTCGTCACCCCCTAGGAGCCAACCGGATGAGCACTCCCCTGCTGCAACAGAGCCACTATCTCGGGATCCGCCAGCAGCCCCTGCATCGGGTGCTCATCTACGCCCCGACCCTCATCTGGGTCACCCAGGGGAGCAAGCAACTGTGGTGGCGCGAGCGACGTCTGTCGTTTAACAGGGAGCGGTGGCTGCTGATCCCGGCAGGCCACCAGCTCACCTTCGTCAATCAGCCGGAGCAGGGCAAATTTCGCTCCCACGCCATCACGCTGCTCACCCCGCCGCCGCCAGAATGGCTGGCCGAGTCAGCCCCTTCCCACGCCGATCTGGAGGAACCCGCCGTCAAGGTCACCCCCGGGCTCGCCTTCTGCTTTGAGCTCATCAGCACCATGGCCGAACGGGGACTGAGCGAGGCGACCCAGGCCGAACTGCTGCGCGGCTTCTATGCCGAGCTGCGGGCCGCCAACGCCCTCGGGTTACTCTTTCCCGCCAGCACCATGACCCTCGCAGAGCGGCTGGCACGCTACCTGGCGGTGGAACCCGGCATCGACCACACCCTGGAGGCGGTGGCCCCCTACTTCTCCATGAGCCGCGCCTCCATGGTGCGCAAGCTGGCCGCCGAAGGTCGCAGCTTTCGCCAGTTGCTGGCTCAGGTACGCATGAGCCACGCCCTCAACCTGTTGCAACAGGGCCTGACCCCGCTGGAGGTCGCCCTCGCCTGCGGTTATGACTCCCCCAGCCGCTTTGCCGCCCGCTTCAAACAGGAGTTTGGCCTGACGCCCCACCAATACCTGCACACCTGCCCTGCCAGATTGGCGAGCAACGAAAAGTAAAATATTACTTAAAGACCATTCTATGTAACCTGATGTAACCCGGTGATCCCGCTCACATTGCCGCCTCTTCAGAGTGTGATCTCGCGCCAACGCTCCCTTTCCCCTTGCCATACAATGGCTACCGAACATCTTTTCACTAAAAATAAGCGTAAAAAATCTTCCTTTTAACCTACATAAACGGAATTGGAGCGAGAAATGTTTCGTAAAACTTTACTCTCGGTAGCCCTAGGCACCGCCCTGTTCGGACTGACCGCCTGCAACGATAACCAGACAGAGAGCAGCACAGTCGCCAAACCGGAGCAGGCCATCCAGTACAAGGACGTGATCGACCGTCGGGGAACTCCGACCCAATTCCGCGACTTTGACAGCTACTCCAACCTCAAATACAACCCGCTGCTCGATCTGGGGGCATGGCACGGTTTCCTGCTGCCTGCCAGCGACAAGGAGTGGGGGGGCTTTACCGGTCCCATGGTCATCTCCGAGGAGTACAGCCTCTTCTTTGCCAGCGAGCTGGACAAGCTCACCCTGAGCGATGCGAGCGGCCGCCCGTTCCCGCTCACCAGCGCCCGCAAGCAGGAGGTGTACGCCCTTCCCGGTGCGCTGGTGCAACGCTTCGAGTTCGAGCCCTTCACGCTGGAGCTGGAGCTGCGTTATGGTGATGCCCGCACCGCCCTTATCCGCACCCGACTCATCAACCAGACCGATGCACCGCTCACCCTCAACCTCAACTGGCAGGGCGAGTTGCTCAATCAATGGGATGCCAAGGATACGATTGCCAGCAAATATCCAGGCTGGACACGCACCATCAGCGAGAGTGACAAAGGAATCGAATTCCAGTTCGGCAAACTGCGCAGCACCTGGAACATCATGCAGAGCGGCAGCGCCCGCTATCGCATCGACCGCACCCTGCCAAGTCGCACCACCCTCGACCAGAAGACACTGGGCTACCAAAGCGACGCCAGCATTACCCTTGCCGCCAAGGGGAGCGAGGATATCTACACCCTGCAGAGCTATCTCCACTCCGCAGATGACGCCAGCCGCCATCAGCAGAGCCGTCAAGCCCTGCTGGCCAACCCGGCCAGCTATTTTGCCGACTCCATCCGCCGCTGGGAGGACTACCTTGCCAAGGGTCTCTCCAATCAGGGGATCCCCGAGTCGGAGCGTCGCATCGCCGTCAAGGCGATGGAGACCCTCAATGGCAACTGGCGCTCCCCGGCTGGCGCCATCCTCCACGACGGGGTAACCCCCTCCAATACCGCCCGCTGGTTCGACGGCGTCTGGGCTTGGGACAGCTGGAAGCACGCCTATGCCATGGCACACTTCAACCCTGAGGTGGCCAAGAACAACGTGCGCGCCATGTATGACTATCAGGTGCAGCCGGATGATCCGGTGCGACCGCAGGATGCGGGCATGGTGATCGATGCCGTCTTCTACAACAAGCTGGCGGATCGCGGTGGCGATGGCGGCAACTGGAACGAGCGCGACACCAAGCCGCCCCTCTCCGCCTGGGCCATCTGGGAAATCTACAGCGCTACCAAGGACAAGGCATTCATTGCCGAGATGTATCCCAAACTGCAGGCCTATCACGACTGGTGGTACCGCGCACGTGACAACAACCGCAACGGCATCATCGAATATGGTGCTACCAAGCACGTCGAACATAACGACGAGTACGGCAATATCACCTTCAAGGTGCAGTACTCCAACGGTATTCCCGCCGGGCTGGATCTCTCCAGTTGTACCAGTGAGGGGGATGGCTGGTATGCCTGCGCCGGTATGCCGCTCTATCAACAGGTGTTGAACGTGGGCGGGTACAGCGACATGGATATCGGTGCCCAGCACGGCGCCGGTTGGGAGTCAGGCATGGACAACGCCGCCCGCTTCGGCTTTATCGAACCGGGCCAGCTGCAACGCTATGCCGACAAGACCTATGGCGGAGATTTGGCCAAGGCGCGTCAGGACTGGAACGTCGCCTTCTTTGAAAACCATCAGGACAATGGCGATTTGATCGGTTTCTCCATCGATCAGGAGTCGGTGGAGCTCAACGCCTTCCTCGCCAAGGAGAAACGCATTCTGGCCGACATGGCCGACCTGCTTGGCAAGCCGGACGACGCAAGCCGCTACCGCGATGGCGCGACCCAGCTGGCTGGTTACATCAACAGCTGCATGTTCGATGAGGCATCAGGCTTCTATTACGATCGCCAGATTGCTCAGGGGGATGTTGCTGACGGCAACGGCTGCGTCGGCAAATTGCTGACCGCTCGCGGCCGTGGCCCGGAAGGGTGGAGCCCGCTCTGGGCAGAGGTCGCAGACAAGGAGAAAGCGGCGCGGGTACGTGAGGTAATGCTCAACGCCCAGGAGTTCAACACAAAGATCCCGCTGGGCACAGCCGCACTCACCAACCCGGCCTACGACCCCAATATCTACTGGCGCGGCCGGGTATGGCTCGATCAGTTCTACTTCGGGGTGAAGGGGCTGGAGAACTACGGCTACCGCAGCGATGCCGAAGCACTGGTCAACAAACTGTTCAACAATGCCGAAGGACTGGCGGGCAGCGGCCCCATCCGCGAAAACTACAATCCGGAGACCGGCGCCATGCAGGGGGCCAGCAACTTCAGCTGGAGCTCGGCCCACCTCTATATGCTCTATCGCAACTTCCTGAAACCACAGGCGTAAGCTTGCTCCACCATGCAAAAGGCCTCCGGATGGAGGCCTTTCTGTTTTCACTCAAGTGGCACTCACACAATACCCGCCGCGCTGCGGGTTAGGGCTCGTCTTAGCCGGTCGTGAGCGGCAGAGAGAGGCGTTTGGCCAGTGCCTGAAAGTGCTGGCTCACCTCAGCCCCGAACAGGGGGTCGCCAATGGCGCGGTTCTGCCAGTTTTGCTCCAGATGACGCCAGTCATCCTCGGTCAGGGAGTCACGCAGATGGGGGAAGATCACCCCCTCTTCGTAGTTCATGTGCGCCTCTTGCAGTTCCACGAAGCGCTCCAGCTTGGTGGTGAACTGATCGAGGGGGATCACCGCATCCATCAGGATCATCTCCACCATCTCCTTGAGATCGGCCCCGGCCTCCAGCAGCTTGACGTGCTCCTCCTGCAGGCGGTTGGCGACCTCACCCTCCACCACCCGATATTTCAGGTAGTAGTCATAGATGAGGTCTTCCTTGGGATGGTGGTACTTGTCAGAGACCTCCCGCAGGTAGTCGATGACATCGCGCACCAGAAAATAGCTGATGGGCTCTTCGGCACGAATGGCTGCCAGCTTGTGCTTGAGCAGCTCCAAAAGTCGGGCGATGTTGAGATGGTCCTTGTGCAGACTGGATAACATGGGCACTCCTTGGCTCTGAATTAATCTTATGTCCCTGAGTATACGGTCATTTGTCGCCCGAACTTTGCACTCAATCAAGTGGGATGCAGACAGATTTCCACTCTATCGGACTCTTGCCCTGTTGTTCCAGCAAGCGATTGGTCTCGCTAAAGTGACCGCAACCGATGAAACCGCGGTGGGCAGAGAGTGGGCTCGGGTGCGGCGCGGTCAGCACATAGTGGCGCTGGCGGTCGATGAAACGTCCCTTCTTCTGGGCGTGGGCCCCCCACAGCAGGAACACCACCCCCTGACAACTGGCATTGATCTGCTCGATGACCCGATCGGTAAAAGTCTCCCATCCCAGATGGGCGTGGGAATGAGCCTGACCGGCCTGCACCGTCAGCACAGTGTTGAGCAGCAAGACACCCTGTTTGGCCCAGGATTCGAGAAAGCCGTGATTGGGTGTGACGAAACCTGGCAGGTCACGCTGCATCTCTTTATAGATGTTGACCAGTGAGGGGGGCGTACGCACGCCGGGCAGAACGGAGAAGCAGAGCCCGTGCGCCTGATTGGGGCCGTGGTAGGGATCCTGGCCCAGGATCACCACCTTGACCTGATCCAGCTCGGTCAGCTTGAAGGCATTGAACACATCGGTGGCTGGCGGGTAGATCACCTTGCCCGCTTCCCGCTCGGCTCTGACAGTTGCCAGCGTACTCTTGAAATAGTCCTGCTCTTTCTCAGAGCCAATCACATCACTCCAGGTCAGCACCCCGGCCTCCTCACTTGATACGGCGAAGGGCTCAGGATAGGGGGCCAGCCCGCAAGACGCAACCGTGGCTCACGCTTTCCAGAGCCTGGCGAGGCGCCCCGAGCGCTCCAGCTTGCGCAGGCCGCTATTGAACAGCAGCATCAGACGGCGCGCCTCGGGATCGACCTTGCGCATCAGCAGGTATCCCGGTTGCGACCAGATGGGGTCGGCGGCACCGGTCAGTGACAGCGATTGGGGATGACGAACGAGTGCCTGCTGGAACAGAGTCTGTGCCACCTGCTCATCCATCACCAGATAGTGGATCCGCCCGTCGAGCAGCTTGCCCATGCTTTCCTCATCGGAATCTGACCACTCGAGGGTGAGCCCGGCTTGGCGGGCGGCAAAACCATCGCCATAGAAATAGCCACGGGTCACCCCGACCGGCTCGTGTTTCAGCTCACCCAGATTGACCACGGGTGTACCGGTCAACGTTATCAGGCGAGTGGTGAAATGGCCGAGCGAGGCGGAGAGATAGAAAAGCTGCTCCCGCTCGCGGGAGCGAAACCAGGGCATGGTGACCACATAGCGCCCCTCCAGAGTCAGTCGGTAAGCCTCGGCCCAGGAATAGAAGTGAAAGCTGACATCGAGCCCCTCTTCGGCAAAGGCCTGGCGCACCACCTCACAGAGAAAGCCCTGATTGGGCAACGACTCACTGATATAGGGCGGCCACTCGCCCACGGCAATACGCACCGTCTCGGCCCGCACCGCAACACTGCTTGCCCAGCAACAGAACAGGGCGAGCCATACCCACTTTCGCCACCCATTATTCACCCGGCACTCTCCTCGCTTTTTTTGCTGAGTGTAGCCAACCCCTCAATTAACCTCAGAAAAAGCCGAAAAGATGTAGTTAAATTACTAGATTAACGAGATAAAAGATGCATAATTTGGATATCTTACAAAATCAAAAAAATGACCTATTTTTGATTCAACTCAAGAATTTAATCCCATTGAAATGGCGCTTTGTCGGATTTTCTTGATCTAGATCAATTTTGGTAATATTACCACCGTGGTATATATGACCCCATCAAAGAAAAGGTGTAAGGCAAGGGCCCTTTAAGTCATCGCCATCGACGGTAGCTTAAATACATCAGGGTAATTTCCTTACAGTTGGATTCGCGTTCCCATTGAGGAGTCATACCATGATCAAAGGCATTCAAATCACCCAGGCCGCCAACACCGCTCTGCTGAACTCTTTCTGGCTTCTGGACGAAGAGAAGCAACAAGCTCGCTGCATCTGCGTCAAAGGCGATGCTTTCGCTGCCGATCAAGAAGTGCAACTGGCTGACCTGGGTCAGTTCGAATACCGCGAACTGCCGGTTCAGGCTGAACCTGCTGTTGAAGGTGGCCAGCACCTGAACGTCAACGTGCTGCGTCGCGAAACTCTGGAAGATGCTATCGAAAACCCGGAGAAGTACCCGCAGCTGACCATCCGTGTATCTGGCTACGCAGTGCGTTTCAACGCTCTGACCCCGGAACAGCAGCGTGACGTGGTTACCCGTACTTTCACCCAGAGCCTGTAATCAGCGCCCTGCAGTGAAGAGCTGGTACTTGCGGTATCAGCACAAAAAAAACGGCCGATTGGCCGTTTTTTTATTGCCCCCGCACCAGCCAACGCGGCCGTGCGGGGGGGAACAGCGCTTACGCCCTATCCGCTTCCAGTTGCCCGACCTTGCCGCCGAGCACTGCATCCATTTTCTTCTCGTCCAGCTGCTTGCAGTATTTGGCGACCACCACGGTGGCAACCCCGTTACCGATCAGGTTGGTCAACGCCCGCGCTTCGGACATAAAACGGTCGATCCCCAGGATCAGCGCCAAACCAGCCAGTGGCAGATGGCCCACCGCCGAAATGGTCGCTGCCAGCACGATAAAGCCACTACCAGTCACCCCCGCCGCCCCTTTCGAGGAGATCAGCAGTACCACCAGCAGGGTGATCTGCTGGAACAGGTCGAGCGGCGTATTGGTGGCCTGGGCGATAAAAATCGCCGCCATGGTCAGATAGATGGAGGTGCCATCCAGGTTAAAAGAGTATCCGGTCGGAATGACCAGCCCCACCACCGATTTCTGGCAACCCAGCTTCTCCATCTTGTCCAGCATCCGCGGCAGTACCGACTCGGAAGAGGAGGTCCCCAGCACGATCAGCAACTCCTCACGAATGTAGGAGATGAAACGCAGGATGCTAAAACCCGAGGCTTTAGCGATGCTGCCCAGCACAATGAAGATAAAGAAGAGGCAGGTGAGATAGAAGCAGGCAATAAGCTGGCCCAGCTGTACCAGTGAACCTACTCCATATTTGCCGATGGTAAATGCCATTGCCCCGAATGCACCGACCGGCGCCAGTCTCATTATCATATTGATAATGCCAAATATGACTTTGGAGAAACTGTCGATGACGCCGAAAATAACCTGTCCCTTTTCACCGATATGATGCAGGGAGAAGCCAAACAGCACCGCAAACAGTAACACCTGCAAGATATTACCGCTGGCAAAGGCACCGATCACACTGCCCGGAATAATATCCAGTAAAAAGGCGATAATGCCCTGGGATTTGGCCTGCTCCGCATAGGCGGAGATGGCGCTGGCATCCAGCGCAGCCGGATCGACGTTCATACCGGCACCCGGTTGCAGCAGGTTGACCACACACAGCCCGATGATCAAGGCGATAGTGCTGACCACCTCGAAGTAGAGCAGAGCAATGGCGCCGGTCTTGCCGACCGCCTTCATACTCTCCATCCCAGCAATGCCGGTAACCACGGTACAGAAAATAACGGGGGCGATGATCATCTTGATCAATTTGACGAAGCCATCACCGAGGGGCTTCATATCGGCGCCCAGTTCCGGATAGACATGCCCCAGAAATACCCCGAGGGTAATCGCGAGCAATACCTGAAAATAGAGGCTGCTAAATAGTTTCTTTCGCATTATTAACGTCCTGTTAATTTAATTGCACATTGTTATGGCAGCAATAAACATGCAGATAGCCGGACGAGATATCTGCGTACCTCACCCGATCCATGCTGTTTCTGCATTACTACGGGGACCACTTTACATGTAATAAAAAACAATTAAGAGACATTAATCACACAACAAAATTAACACCATTAACACCATTAACACCACAGCAACCGACAATTGTTTGCTCGTAGATTAATTTGAGTCTTCAACTAAATATGGCAGATATAAAAATACCCCGCATTGCGGGGCATTTTCATCAGGCATGACAGCGTCGGGATCAGGCCGAGGTATCGAGGGGTTCGAAGCCCTTGATCAGGTCATCGATGGCCTTCATCTGTTTGAGGAAGCCTTCCAGCTTCTCCAGCGGCAGGGCGCTCGGGCCATCGCAGCGGGCAATTTTCGGATCCGGGTGGGATTCGATAAAGAGACCGGCCAGACCGACCGCCATGCCGGCGCGCGCCAGCTCGGTCACCTGCTCGCGACGACCACCGGAGGCGGCCCCCAGCGGATCACGACACTGCAGGGAGTGGGTCACGTCAAAGATCACCGGATAGCCGCCGGTGCTCTTCTTCATCACCCCCAGGCCCAGCATGTCCACCACCAGGTTGTCGTAGCCGAAATTGGCACCGCGCTCGCACAGGATCAGCTGATCGTTGCCGCACTCCTCGAACTTGTCGGTGATGTTCTTCATCTGACTTGGGCTGAGGAACTGCGGCTTCTTGATGTTGATAACGTTGCCGGTGCGGGCCATGGCTTCCACCAGATCGGTCTGGCGTGCCAGGAAAGCGGGCAGCTGGATAACGTCAACCACCTCGGCAACCGGCTTGGCCTGATGGGGTTCGTGCAGATCGGAGATGACCGGCATGCCGAAGGTCGCTTTCAGCTCCTGGAAAATCTTCATCCCCTCTTCCAGACCCGGACCGCGGTAGGAGTGGATGGAGGAGCGGTTAGCCTTGTCCCAGCTCGCCTTGAAGACAAACGGGATGCCCAGCTTGCTGGTCACTTCCACGTACTTCTCGCACACCGCCATCGCCATGTCGCGGGATTCCAGCACGTTCATGCCGCCAAACAGCACGAACGGTTTGTCGTTGGCAACGTCGATCTGGTTGATCTTGATATTCTTCTGTTCCATCTAAGACATCCTTAATAAAAGGGCCTGAAGCCAAGTTACTCCGTTGCAGCCGAGCGCAGCGGCCTTGATATTCTTCTGTTTCAACTCCAAGACATCCTAAATAAAAGGGCCTGAAGCCAAGTTACTCCGTTGCGACCGGACGCAGCGGCCTTGATATTCTTCTGTTTCAGTTTCAAGCCGCCCTTAATGGAGGGGCTTGGGGCTCAGATCCAGCGCGGCCAGCTGTACTTTCAGCACATCGGCGACCGGATCGTCCGGGCATTGTTCAATAAAATATTCAAAATCGTCGGCTGCCTGGCGCGGGCAATCGAGCTGCTCGTAGATAAAGCCGCGATCCCGCGTCTCCAGCGGATCGCCGGGCTTCATCCGCAGCAACAGCTCGCTGCAACGTAGCGCCTCGGGCATGCGATCTTCCCGCAGCAGGGCACCCTTGCTGACGTTGAGCAGCCGTTCGATGATCTCCCACTGGCCGGAGGGCTGCAGGTAGTCGGGGGTCAGGGTTGCCAAGTCCCCCAACGCACCGCGCAGCAGCAGCTCGATGCGGGCCAGGCTCAGCTCGTCGCCGGTAAAGGGGTCAACATAGACCTCCCCCTCGCCACCGGCAAAGCTCACCAGGAAGTGGCCGGGGAAGCAGATCCCCTCTACATCGAGCCCGAGCTTGCGCCCCAGCTGGATAATGAGAATGCCGAGGCTGACCGGGATCCCCTTGCGCTGAACCAGCACCTGATTGAGATCGCAGTTGTTGGCAGAGAAATAGTCCTGCCAGTCGCCATGAAAACCGAGGCTGTGGTAGAAGCCCTGCAGCAACTGCTGGCGCACCTCATCGCAGGTGCCCTCTTCGATCTGCTCGTCCAGCCACTCGTCCAGCAGGTTCAACTCGCGCATCCCCTCCTCGACCGAGCCATAAATCTCATCGCTGACTGACAACGCCAGCTCGGTGATGTCGTGGGCTTCGAAATCGGTCCATTCGTCTATGTGTAACATTCTCTTCATGCCTTAGCCGAACACACTCGTCTGTTTGAGCACTGCCAACTTGGCAATAAAGTAGATCCAGCCGAGCGCCCCCAGAAAGGAGCACCAGCGCACCAGATTGCTTTTGGCCAGCCGCAGCGCCATCGCCGCCAGAAATACCAGCACCAGAATGGCCATCAGCTTCTCGCTGAGCCAGGGCGTTCCGTTATTGAGCGGGTTGAGATCCAGCACCATGCAGAGCAATACGCCGGAGAGCACCACCAGACCGTTGAGCCAGCCGCTGACCTTCATCACCGGCGCGCTATAGGCTCGGCCAGTGGCGGTCTGTACCCAGTAGAAGCGGAGCATAAACATCAGCACGGCCCCGGCAATCAGGGTGAGGTGCAGGTGTTTGAGCACAAAAACCATATTCAATCCTTGCATGGGGGCGCACAGGCAACCCGCCGTGTAACAGTGAGGAACCGTCAGCGCAGCGGGCAGAGGCCCAGCGTCACCCTGTCGTTATCCCCGTAATCGCGCACCGTGGCTACCTCGCGGTAACCGCCATCACGCAGCAACTGACGCACCGACTCCCCCTGATCCCAGCCATGCTCCAGCAGCAACCAGCCATCGGTCAGCAGATAAGCGGGAGCATGGGCCACGATGTGGCGGATATCGGCCAGCCCGGCGTCATCGGCAACCAGCGCCGAGCGAGGCTCAAAGCGCACATCCCCCTGCTCGAGATGGGGATCGGCGCCATCAATATAGGGGGGATTGGAGACAATCACCGCAAAACGTGGCGTATTGTCGCGATCCGGCTCACCAAGGGGCTCGAACCAGCTGCCATCGCGCACCTCGATGGGTAACCCCAGCGCGGCGCTGTTCTCGCGGGCCAGCGCCGCGGCATCCGCCATCCGATCCACCGCCCACACATCGACCTCGGGCCGCTCGGACTTGAGCGCCAGCGCGATGGCGCCGGTGCCGGTGCCGAGATCCAGCACGGCGCAAGGCCCTTGCGGGATTCTGGTCAGCGCCTGCTCGACCAGCACCTCGGTATCGGGGCGCGGGATCAGGGTCGCCGGGCTCACCTTGAGGGGCAGCGACCAGAACTCCCGCTCGCCCACCAGATGGGCGATGGGTTCACCATTGAGACGACGGGCCAGCCACCCCTGCAGGGTGGCCTGCTGGGCGGCATCCAGCTCATGTTCGGGCCAGGTCATCAGATAGCTGCGACGACACCCGAGCAGATGACAGAGCAGTACATCGGCATCGGCGCGGGGGGACTCCCCCTCAGCCAGCACGGTCATGATATGGGCGCGGGCCTGCTGGATCTGCATCAGTGCCACTCAACCTTACGGGCACCACACTTAATGCGAGCTTGCCGGATCACCATTTGCATCAGTTGTTCTCGGCCAGCGAAGCGAGCTGATCGGCCTGATACTCCTGCACCAGCGGCGTGATGACGCAGTCCAGATCCCCTTCCAAAATTTCGGAGAGGCGATAGAGGGTCAGGTTGATGCGATGCTCGGAGAGGCGGCCCTGCGGGTAGTTGTAGGTACGGATGCGCTCGGAGCGATCGCCGGAGCCCACCAGATTGCGGCGGGTGCTCTGCTCGGCGGCGCGGTGGCGCTCATCCTCGGCCGCTTGCAGGCGGGCGGAGAGCACCGACATCGCCTTGGCGCGGTTCTTGTGCTGGGAGCGCTCGTCCTGACACTCCACCACCAGACCGGTCGGCAGGTGGGTGATGCGGATGGCCGAGTCGGTCTTGTTGACGTGCTGACCACCGGCACCGGAGGCGCGGAAGGTGTCGATCTTCAAGTCGGAAGGATTGATCTCGATCTGCTCGGCTTCCGGCACTTCCGGCAGCACGGCGACGGTACAGGCGGAGGTGTGCACCCGCCCCTGAGATTCGGTCTCCGGCACCCGCTGTACCCGGTGACCACCGGATTCAAACTTGAGACGGCCATAGACGCGCTCGCCGTCGATCTTGGCGATCACCTCCTTGTAGCCACCGTACTCACCGTCATTGCAGCTGACGATGGAGACGCGCCAGCCCTGACGCTCGGCAAACCGTGAATACATGCGGAACAAGTCACCGGCAAAGATGGCCGCTTCGTCGCCACCGGCACCGGCGCGGATCTCCAGATAGCAATTGTTGTCATCCTTGGGATCCTTGGGCAGCAACATCAGTTGCAGCTCCTGCTCCAGCGCCTCCAGATTGGCCTTGGCGAGCGGCAGCTCCTCCTGCGCCATCTCGCGCAGGTCGGCATCCTCCTCCTCCAGCATCATCTGGGTGGTCTCCAGATCATCCTGAGCCTGACGGTAACGCTGGAAGGCGTGAACGATATCTTCCAGCTGGGCATATTCGCGGGTCAGGGCGCGGTAGCGATCCTGATCCGAGACCACGTCTGGCTCGCCGAGCATGGCCTGTACTTCTTCGTGGCGCTCGATGAGGCCTTCCAGCTTTCTGATCAGTGACGGATTCATAACTCTTGCATTCTCAATGGAGGACGGGACAACCGGCAGGTTGCCCGAAAATTATGGCTCTTGTGACAACCCCAGCGCCTGCCGCAAGCGGGAGAGCTCGCTCTGATCCCCCTGGGAGGCAGCCTGGCGCAACGCCTGGGTCGGCGCGTGGATCAATTTGTTGGTGAGGCGATGGGCCATCGCCTTGAGCGCCTGTTCGGCACTCTCGCCCTGCGCCAATGCCAGCAGGGCCCGTTGCAACTCTTCATCAGCCACTTGCTGTGACTGATGGCGGTAATCGCGAATGAGATCGACCGAGCTCTGGCCGCGATACCAGCCCATAAACTCGTCGCGCTCTTCCTGCACGATCACTTCCGCCTGTGCGGCAGCCCGTTTACGGGTTTCGAGGTTCTGCTCGATGATCCCCTGCAAATCATCCACCGTGTAGAGATAGGCATCGGAGAGCTCATCGACTTCGGCTTCGATGTCGCGCGGCACGGCAATATCCACCAGAAACATGGGTTTGAAGCGGCGGGCCTTCAGCGCGCGCTCCACCATCCCCTTGCCGATGATGGGCAGTGGGCTGGCGGTCGAGCTGATGACAATATCCGCCTCGTGCAGATAGTCGGGGATCTCTTCGAGCGTCATCACCTGGGCACCGAATTCGGCTGCCAGGGTCTGGGCGCGCTGCAAGGTGCGGTTGGCCACCATCATCTTGGTGACGCTCTGCTCGCGCAGGTGACGGGCCACCAGTTCAATGGTCTCCCCCGCCCCGACCAGCAATACCTTGGTCTGGGAGAGATCGGAGAAGATCCGCCGACCCAGACTGACGGCGGCAAAGGCCACCGACACGGCACTGGCGCCAATCTCGGTATCGGTACGCACTCTTTTCGCCACCGAGAAGGATTTCTGGAACAGCCGCTCCAGCGCCCCCTTCACCGACTCCGCCTGCTGGGCGTGAGCGTAGGATTGCTTGATCTGCCCCAGGATCTGCGGCTCCCCCAGCACCAGCGAGTCGAGCCCGCACGCCACCCGCATCAGGTGGCGCACCGCCTCTTCATCGTGATGCTGATAGATGGCAGTGACCAGTTCGGCCGCGTCCAACCCGTGGAACTGCTGCAGCCAGCGCAGCACTTGCTCCTGCCGCTCCTCCTCCAGATTGCAATAGAGTTCGGTCCGGTTGCAGGTGGAGACGATCACCGCCTCGCTGACACCGGGTTGGCTCACCAGCTCACGCAAGGCGCGATCGATGCAGTCAGGGCCAAAGGCGACCCGTTCCCGCAAGGCGACACTGGCGGTGTTGTGGTTGATTCCGAGGGCAAGCAAACTCATGAGTGGGCGACGATCATTTCATACGCTGGGTGCAAAGGCTGCCAATTGTACGAGAAAGGGTAAGTCTTTAAAAGCAATACGGCCGCCCCGTATACTGTGGCAAATTCCTCTCTCTGGAGCCGTCTCTTGCTGCTACGTATTTTTACCCTCACCTGCCTGCTGTTGCTGGCCGGTTGTGCCACCACCCAGCCCCAGCGTGACCAGGTGAACTGGAACCAGGAGCGGACCCGTCTCGAGCAGCTGACCCACTGGCAGCTATCCGGCAAGATGGCCATCATCACGCCACAGCAAAAGGGCAGCGCCCGTCTCAACTGGCAGCAGGATGGGGAGGATTATCGCCTCAACCTCACCAGCCTGATTGGCACCAGCATTCTGGAGCTCTCCCGCAGCAAGGGAGAGATCACCCTGCTCGACAGCGACGGCAATCGCCACCAGAGCCAGGATGCCGAAGCGCTCATCTATCAACTGACCGGCTGGAATATTCCGGTTGCGGGATTGCCAGAGTGGATCAAGGGGCTGCCAGGTCAGGCGGAGTTTGAACTCAACCCCGACAGCAGTCTGGCCAGCGTGCGCGACGGCCAGTGGCAGATCGTCTATGGCGATTATCGGGATCAGGATGGCTACCGCCTGCCGCACCAGCTGACCATGACCGGCCAGAACAGCCGCCTCAAGCTTCAGATCAACCAATGGACTCTTGCACGTTAATGGCTTCCACACGCTGGCCGGCACCGGCCAAACTCAACCTGTTTCTACACGTCAATGGCCGTCGTCCCGATGGCTATCACGAGCTGCAGACCCTGTTTATCTTCCTCAACCACAGCGACTGGCTCGAGTTTGAAGTGATACCGAATAGCGACACTCTCACCCTGAGCCCGGCCATTCCCGGGGTGCCGGATGAGCAGAATC
Source organism: Aeromonas sp. R2-2 (assembly GCF_040908355.1). Taxonomy (NCBI): domain Bacteria; kingdom Pseudomonadati; phylum Pseudomonadota; class Gammaproteobacteria; order Aeromonadales; family Aeromonadaceae; genus Aeromonas; species Aeromonas sp. R2-2. The sequence continues at coordinate 41,098 of NZ_JBFODQ010000024.1, forward strand.
TGATTATCCGGGCGGCGCGCCTGCTGCAAACAACCCTGCCGAGCCCGCAAGGGGCCCATATCCGGCTGGAGAAAGTGCTGCCCATGGGGGGCGGTATTGGCGGCGGTTCATCCGATGCAGCGACCACGCTGGTGGCGCTTAACCACCTCTGGCAAGCGGGTTTGAGTGAAGATGAACTGGCAGCGCTCGGCGTACAGCTGGGGGCCGATGTGCCGGTGTTTGTCCGTGGCAAGGCGGCCTTTGCCGAAGGAGTAGGCGAGCGGCTGCAACCGGTCGAACTGCCCGATGCCTGGTATCTGGTGCTCAAGCCCGATTGCCATGTAGCGACCGCGGCCGTATTCCAGGATCCGGACCTGCCGAGAGCCACGCCAAAAATGGCGCTGGACAACCTGCTGGAAGGCGAGTGGAAAAACGATTGCGAATCACTGGTGAAAAAGCGCCACCCCGAGGTTGCCAATGCGCTCGGCTGGTTGCTAGAATACGCGCCGTCAAGAATGACGGGCACAGGAGCCTGCGTCTTTGCTCAATTTGAAGACGAAGTGACTGCTCGGGAAGTGTTGGCCTGCGTGCCGAAGGGACTTGATGGGTTTGTCGCCAAGGGCGAGAACATATCACCTCTCTTCTCCACATTGCAACAGTTCAAATGATTGGGGTATCGCCAAGCGGTAAGGCAGCGGGTTTTGATCTCGCCATTCCTAGGTTCGAATCCTAGTACCCCAGCCAATTTTACCGAACGGTATTGATGATGATTAATGTGGCCGGTTTTGCACTCGGCCACGGATTCGGGTTACCGGTATCATCACAATCATTGGGCAGCAGACACCTTGTACGTTATCTTGATAAATCGTTTGCCCCAAAACGATAGGGTCTGATTTCAGACTCCCCCACATACTGGATGCAACCCCGAGGTTTCAAACCGTGCCTGACATGAAGCTGTTTGCTGGTAACGCAACGCCGGAACTAGCCCAGAAGATCGCAGATCGCCTGTTTATCAAACTCGGCAATGCTGCCGTAGGTCGCTTTAGCGACGGCGAGATCAGCGTACAGATCAATGAGAATGTACGTGGTGGCGATATCTTCATCATTCAATCCACCTGTGCCCCGACCAACGACAATTTGATGGAATTGATCGTCATGGTGGATGCTCTGCGTCGTGCTTCAGCTGGCCGTATCACTGCCGTTATCCCCTACTTTGGTTATGCCCGTCAGGACCGCCGCGTCCGCTCCGCCCGTGTACCCATCACCGCCAAGGTTGTCGCTGACTTCCTCTCCAGCGTCGGTGTGGATCGCGTGCTGACCGTTGACCTGCATGCCGAGCAAATTCAAGGTTTCTTCGACGTTCCGGTAGACAACGTGTTCGGTAGCCCGGTGCTGCTGGAAGACATGAAGTCCAAGAACCTCGAGTCTCCTGTCGTTGTCTCCCCGGACATCGGTGGCGTCGTGCGTGCCCGCGCCATCGCCAAGCTGCTGGATGACACCGACATCGCCATCATCGACAAGCGCCGTCCCCGCCCGAACGTCTCCCAGGTCATGCACCTGATCGGTGACGTTGCCGGCCGCGACTGCATCATCGTTGATGACATGATCGACACCGGCGGCACCCTGTGCAAAGCCGCAGAGGCCCTGAAAGAGCGCGGTGCCAAGCGTGTATTCGCTTACGCTACCCACCCGGTCTTCTCCGGTTCCGCCGTCGAGAACATCAAGAACTCCGTGATCGATGAACTGATCATCACCGACTCCATCCCGCTCACTGCGGAGATGAAAGCGGTCGGCAAGGTCAAGCAGCTGACGCTGTCAACTGTACTGGCCGAAGCCATTCGTCGCATCAGCAACGAAGAGTCCATCTCTGCCATGTTTGAGCATTGATAGATTCAGCAATAACGAAAACCGCCATCAGGCGGTTTTCGTCTTTCTGGACCTTCTCTTTCCAACTTTCTGCTATCTGGTACGACCCTGCCCCCGGCAGGCTTAAGGATTTACCCATGAATTGCTTGCGTCCCCTCCTGCTCGCGACCCTCACCTCCGCTCTGTTCGCCTGTCAGCCCGCCAAAGAGAACCCGCCCTTCGTGCTGACTCTGGCTCACATGAACGACACCCACTCCCAGTTTGATCCGGTCAATGCGGAGATCAAAGGGCAGATCTTTGCCCAGGAGGGGGAGACGGACACCCTCTATACCCGCTTTGGCGGTTACCCGCGGCTGCTGACCATGGCGAAAGCCTATCAGGCCGATGCGCTGGCCAAGAACCAGCCCTTGCTGCTGCTGCACGGCGGTGATGCCTGGCAGGGCAGCGGCTACTTCAAGCTCAACGAGGGGATGGCCAACGCCGAGTTGCTGAGCCAGTTCGGCCTCGATGCCATGGCGCTGGGCAACCACGAGTTCGACCTGGATAATCAGAAGCTGGCCCGCTTCATCGAGGGGGTCAACTTCCCGGTGCTGGCCGCCAACCTCGACACCAAGGCCGATCCGGCCCTCAGCAAGGCTGACAACCTCAAGCCCTTCGTGGTCTACGCCTTTGACGGCAACCAGAAGAGCCCGGTCACCGATCTCGACAACCTGCCACAAGGCAAACAGCTGGTCGCCGTCATCGGTCTGGTACTGGAAGACATGGGCAATATCGCCCCCAACGTCGGCAAGCTGCGCTTTGGCAAGGAGGTCGCCTCGGCTCAGGCCACGGTCGACATGCTGCAAGCCAAGGGGATCCATCAGATCGTGGCGCTCACCCACATCGGCAACGAGCGGGATCTGGCACTGGCGGCCAAGGTAAACGGCCTCGATGCCATCGTCGGCGGCCACTCCCACAGCCTGCTCGGCGATTTTCGCAATATCGGCTGGGGCAAGACCGGCGATTACGCCAAGCTGGTGACCAATCCGGATGGCATCGGCAAAACCTGCGTGGTGCAGGCGGGCTCCTACGCCCAGGCCATCGGTCTGGCACAGGTGACCTTTGACAGCCTAGGTCAGGTGACCGACTGCCAGGGCCACAACAGCCTGCTGGCCAGCCGCGACTTCTTCGCCGATGCGGCGCGCAAGCAAGCGCTCGACGACGCCCGGAGCAAAGAGGCGAGCCTGTTTGTCGACAACCAGCCCAATCTGGTGACCGTGGATGAAGATCCGCGCCTGCGCGGCATCATCGACAGCCACTACAAACCGGCGCTGGAGCAAGCCTACGGCCCGGTGATCGGTACCATCCCCGAGCAACTGCAAAATGCCCGTCGCCCCGGCGACAACGGCAGCGACAACCACGGCTCAGATGTCGCGCCGCTGGTTGCCGAAGGGGAGTTCTACTGGGCCAATACCCCGGCCGTTCAGGCCCTGACCGGTGGCCCGGTCGATTTTTCTCTGGTTGCGGTGGGCGGCGTGCGCGCCGACCTGCCCGCTGGCGAATGGCGCGAGGGGGATAGTGCCCTCACCCTGCTGCCGTTCAAGAACCAGCTCTCGGTGCTGACCCTGACTGGCGCCGAGGTGCGCGCCCTGCTGACCGAGACCATCACCGCCACCCTGCCCGCCAGCGCCCATGCCGGCAAGTTCCCCTATGGCGGCCACCTGCGTTACACCTTCCAGGAGACCGACGCAGGCAAAGCGGGCACCCTGACCCAATTGCAGCGCAAGACCGCAAGCGGCGAGTGGCAAGATCTGGTGGATAGCCAGCACTATCGGGTGGTGATGAACGCCTACAGCGCCAACGGCAACGATGGCTGGCAGGCACTGGCCAATGCCCAGCGTCAGAAGAGCGAGCGGGTCGATATCGCCAGCGTCAATGGCAAGCTGACCGCCTTCCCGGTGCTGAAGGTGGCACAGAACGGTGAACTGCTCGGCGCCGTCTATGCCCCGGGCCAGCCCCTCGATTGCAAAGCCAGCGGCGTGGATTGCGGCACCGATGCAGCCTCTTTCGTGGAGTATGTACGCGATGCCCGTCCCACCCTGACCGCACTGGATGAAGAGACCGTCACCCTGCTGCGTATCAAATAACGACGGTAGTCAACCGGGCACAATCCATCGGTAAACTGAAACGGGCCTCTTGCAAGAGGCCCGTTTGCCCACCGTTAGCCACCCATTGGCCGCAATAATGCTGCAAATCCCGCCATAACATGCGCATTGGTTGAGTGATCGCCACTCGGCGGCTAGAATATTGCGTCCTATTGCCCTGGGTAGTGTGCCCATGGCAGCTGCGAGTGAAGACATCAAGCGTGACAAGCGAAATCAAACTGATCGTCGGACTGGGCAACCCCGGCCCGGAATATGCCAAGACCCGCCACAACGCGGGCGCCTGGTATGTGGAGCAACTGGCCCGCTGGCACAATGTCAGCCTGCGTGAAGAACCCAAGTTCTTCGGCCATACTGCCCGCATCCTGGTCGAGGGGCAGGATGTGCGGCTGCTCATCCCGAACACTTATATGAACCTCTCCGGCAAGGCGGTGGCCGCACTGGCGCGTTTTTATCAGATTGAGCCGGAAGCGATGCTGGTGGCCCATGACGAACTGGATCTGCCGCCGGGCATCGCCAAGTTCAAGCAAGGTGGTGGTCACGGTGGCCATAACGGCCTCAAGGACATCATCGCCAAGATGGGCAACAACAATAACTTCTTCCGGCTGCGTCTCGGGATCGGCCATCCCGGCAGCAAAGAGCAGGTGGCTAGCTTCGTCCTGACCAAGGCCCCCAGCAGTGAACAGAACCTGATCGACGCCGCGCTGGACGAGTCTCTGCGCGCCACCGACATCCTGTTCAAACAAGATATGACCAAGGCCATGAATCGCTTGCACAGCTTCAAGGCTGAAAAGGGTTAGGTCGGTTTGACCCTGTACGGGCATTGTGCCGGTACATGAGCAACGACCAGAACAAGCATGACATGGGCCGCCTGCGGGCGACCCCCAACAGCATCCATCAAGTAAGGTAACAATCCATGGGTTTTAAATGCGGTATCGTGGGCCTGCCCAATGTAGGCAAATCCACCCTGTTCAACGCGCTGACCAAGGCCGGTATCGAAGCCGCCAACTTCCCGTTCTGCACCATCGAGCCGAACACAGGTGTGGTGCCGATGCCGGATCCCCGCCTCGATCAGCTGGCTGCCATCATCAATCCGCAGCGCGTTGTGCCGACCACCATGGAATTCGTCGACATCGCCGGTCTGGTTGCCGGTGCCTCCAAGGGTGAAGGTCTGGGTAACCAGTTCCTGGCCAACATCCGTGAAACCGAAGCGATCGGCCATGTAGTGCGCTGCTTCGACGACGAAAACATCATTCACGTTGCCGGCAAGGTCTCTCCCGCTGACGATATCGAAGTGATCAACACCGAGCTGGCCCTGTCGGATCTGGACGCCTGCGAGCGCGCCATTCACCGTCAGTCCAAGCGCGCCAAAGGCGGCGACAAGGATGCCAAGCTGGAAGTGGAAGTGCTTGAGAAGATCAAGGTTGCGCTGGAAAACGGCCAGATGATCCGCGGCATGAAGCTGGATAAAGAAGAGCTGGCCGCCGTGAGCCACCTCAACTTCCTGACCCTGAAACCCACCATGTATATCGCCAACGTGGCGGAAGATGGCTTCGAGAACAACCCCTATCTGGACAAGGTGCGTGAAATCGCCGCCGCCGAGAACGCGGTCGTGGTGGTGGTCTGCTGCGCCATCGAAGCCGACATAGCCGAACTGGACGATGAAGATCGCGCCGAGTTCATGGCTGACCTTGGCATCGAAGAGCCGGGCCTGAACCGCGTTATCCGCTCCGGCTACCAGCTGCTCAACCTGCAGACCTACTTCACCGCCGGTGTGAAAGAGGTACGCGCCTGGACTATTCCGGTCGGTGCCACTGCCCCGCAAGCGGCTGGCAAGATCCACACTGACTTTGAAAAAGGCTTTATTCGCGCCCAAACCATCGCCTTTGAAGACTTTATCAACTACAAGGGTGAGCAAGGCGCCAAGGAAGCGGGCAAGATGCGCGCTGAAGGGAAAGATTACATCGTCAAAGATGGCGATATCATGAACTTCCTGTTCAACGTCTAATCCCATGACAGGCCAGCATTTGCTGGCCTGTTTTTTATCTGCCATTGCTCGGGCAATCATGGCAATGTCTTAAAAAAAACCAGATTGTTGGGCTTTTGCGCAACAGAGACCAATAACTGGTCAAACGCACTCAAATTGCGTTTTTCTGGCAAAAAAAGGGTTGACGCCCCAGAGCCAGATACGCATAATTCGGCCCGCACGGTGACGAGGTAACGACTCACCGGAAGCAAGGTTGGCTATGTAGCTCAGTTGGTTAGAGCATCGCACTCATAATGCGGGGGTCACAGGTTCGAATCCCGTCATAGCCACCATCTCTAGTTGGGGTATCGCCAAGCGGTAAGGCAGCGGGTTTTGATCTCGCCATCCCTAGGTTCGAATCCTAGTACCCCAGCCATTTTTAAAAGTTCTTTGC
>NZ_JBFODQ010000025.1:0-30702 GCF_040908355.1 Aeromonas sp. R2-2
CCGCCACTGACGCTGCTGTACACCTGGGCCAGGCCCGGACCGGTATCGTCGTCATTACCATCGGCGGTCTCACCAGATGCTGCACGGTCGTCCCCGACGCTCTCATCCAGGCTGACCTGCAGGGCCGCCAGTTCCCCTTCCGAGGCCTCGGCACTGACACTCAGGGTCGGGCCGTCATCATCGAAGCTGAATACCGACCGCTCGCCCGCAATCAAACGGACAGTGGCACTGTCGGTCACGCTATCGCCATCTCCGTCCACACGGGTCACGCTGTATTGCAGTCCCAGACTGTTCTGCCCACTGAGCAGCAGCGACAGTGATTCATCAAACAAACCGGTGTCGTCATGAGACAAGGCTTCAAACTGGGTGGTCTGCAGTTGGGATACTCCATCTACCACCACAATCTTGATGCTGAAGACCACATCGCCGTCACCATCAACCCCTTGCAGCTCGGTCGCGCTCACCGCATTGAAGGTTATCGCACCACCTTTGGTGGCAAACAGGTTGGTGGCAACCCCCGCCTCGCCAATTCCGACAAAGCTGAAACTGCCGGTGATGCTACCTGCACCATCAGCACCGTAGCTGCCACTGCTGGTAAACAGTGACAGCAAACCACCTTCAATCGCAGTTGTAGCCCGGGCCAGTGCACCCTCTACGTCATCACTGACATAGCCGTCATTCACATCACTTTCGCTGTAGGTATCCTCTTTGCCGACCGTCTCGTCCAGACTGACCGACAATCCACCCAAATTAGCCTCTTCGGCCACCCCCACATCCTGGGTCGGCACATCATCCTGAATAACGATGTCCAGCGTTGCACTGGTTGTATCACCGTCATCATCGGTCAAGGTCACAGCGAGACTCTCACCCAATTGCAGGTCAGACGCGGGTTGTTGATGGGCCTCGTTATCAAGGAGGGTATAGCTGTAGGAGACACTGCCGTTACCGGTAACGGTATCGTAGGTTATTGCAGTGATTTGCAATCCATTGCCCAGCGGTGTCTCAATGGATACAGGCAGAGCAATCACGGTGCCATTGCTGATCAACTGGATCGCCCCGATTGCCAGCGTTTGTACGCCATCAAGGGCATTAAAGGTAAACACCCCACTTTGAGTTAACGCGGCTGCGTTAGGTGCCAAACCGTCTGCAAGGTTGGCATCACTGACCAACACCTCTCCTCCTTCCAGAGTAAGCCCATCAAGGCCTACCGCCTCATCTACCGGAGTAATGGAGATAACGAGTGTTGAAGTCACTGTATCCTGGCCATCAGTTACCTGATAGTTCACCGGGGGAACAGCGCCATCATAGTTAGGCGCAGGAGTAAAGGTATAGCTCCCATCCGGGTTGATGATCAGTGTGCCCACTCCAGTAATGGTGGCAGCAACACCCGCAGGGACTCCGATATTGATACCCCAGTCATATGAAACGATAGAGGCATCAGCAGGCCCATCTGGATTGGTACTATTGTCGAGTAAATTCCCACTGACCTGAGTGTCTTCCAGGGTCTCGGCGGTTTCGCCCAAATCATCAAGCTGATTTTCAAGAATCAAATCTTCGGCCTGATTTTCATTGATGACAGCGGCCGTATCGTAGGTGGTATCAAACCCTGCAGCCGCTATCGTGGCATCGCCTGTTCGATCAATTGTTACGAAACCACCATTACCACTGGCCCCCGCAACCCCACCAATGCCGCCACCACCACCGGCCGCTGGTGCCCCACCAGCAGCAGAAGCCTCAAAGTTTTGAGTCGGGTCAACACCCTGCAGAATCGATTCTTGCAATGCGGCAATATCTGAAGGTGCGCCTTCCTGGCTGGCCGCCACTTGCGGTTGAGCAGGTTCAGCGGACTCGGAACCTGCCGGAACATCCGATGCAGGAGTATCGTCATAAGGGGAAAGAGCCAGCTTGGCGTCATCCGCTATGGTCAATTTTGCTCCGGGTTGGAGAATTTCCCCTTTTTGCAGAGGGCGGCTGCTTCCATCAGCCAGCACAATCTCCACATTGCCTTCTATAGCTGAGACAACCACGGACTTGTCGATGATTTGGGTACGCATATCCATTGCTCCAAGGTGACAGATCTTGATGTCTACACCGTAGAAGGAGATAGCGCGCTGTTCCGTTGCAAAAAAGCGTACGTTCGAGAGGAATTCAACAAATGGACGGAAAAAAATCGAAGAGTTGGAATTTCTTAATACAAATCAGAACCCTAGACACAGCCCCATTCAAGACCGACCTTGAGTTGGTTATAGAAAAATGGCGAAAAGAGAAGTGACTGGTATAAAAAAGGCCCCTATCGGGGCCATTTCCAGCATTTAATTCAAGACAATGGGAAGGCGGGATGAACAAATCCCTGGTAACCATCGATATGCAACTTGGAAAGCAGTTCCACTTGATGTTGATCTTCGACGCGGGTTGCAATGGTGGTCACACCGGCATTATGTGCGGCGCGACACACTGCAGCCAGGAATGAGGTGTCAGCCCCCGGCTCCATGACCTGACTGGTATAACCGTGATCAACCTTGACATAAGCCGGCGACAACTCCTCCAGATAGCCCAGAGACTGGAAGTGACGACCATAGTGGTCAACCCCCCACTGGAAGCCATGAGCTTGCAAGGTGCCAACCAACGCAGCCACGTTGTCTTTATGTTTCATGATGGCAGCTTCAGGTATTTCAAATAACAACCGCTCTTTCAGCTCAACATGCTCGGTCAGATAGCGCGTCAGCCAGGTTAAAAATTCATCCGAGCAGAGCGAGCCAGCAGTGATGTTGATCGCCAGTACCAGATCAGACTGTTTTTGCAGTAATGGAACGCAAGCATCAAGCACCGCTTGGTCAAACTCGCCACCCAATTTGAACTGTTCAATCGCGGGCAAGAACTGACCTGCAAAATAATCAGTGCCATCCCGAGAGATAGAAGCAAACAGCTCGGCATGCAACCTTGCTCCATTATCAAACCGGCAAGCTGGTTGGGCTTTGAAGCGCCAAAGTTGTCGTGAAATGGCATCTTGTACCAGATCTCGCCAGGCCAAACGCCCCATCAAACCTTGCTCGGTCCCCCCTTCCATCACCACAGCACCACGGCGTTCATTGCGCGCCTTGCCAAGCGCATTATCGGCTTTGGTCAACAAGGCAGAGAGATCATCATTACCATCACGACCGGCAATACCGATGACGGAGAGCGCATCCCCTTCGCCCATTGGATTCACCACCAGATCGGCAATGCGGCTATTAATCACTTCAGCCAGCTCTTTTAGCTGAGTCAGATCGTCAGTTGGACAGAGCAGCGCATATTCCGTCGCGGAGATCCGTGCCAAGGCTGCGCCATCCCACCCTTTTAATTGCTCTTTCAAAGCCTGAGCTATCGATTTGACCATGTTGTCGCGGGCAGCAAAGCCTTCATCGCGATAGATATCATCCAGCATGTCGACCGCAACCAGCATGACGCCACCTTGGCCTGCCTCCGCTATCCATGCGTTTACCTGACCCACAAAATAGGCTCGGTTGCCAAGCCCCGACACGGCATCGACATAAACCCGCTCACGCAATTTCTCGGCCTCATCGGCTTGCTCTTTGAACTGCAACGCCAACTTGCTTGAGAGGGTGTTGATCGCCTGAACGACCTGCTTCAATTCATGGGTTTTAGGCTCCGGGATCGTATGCCCGAAATGGTGCAGCTCGATCTCTACGGCTTGATCACAGATCTGTTTGAGTGGCTTGAGCAAGTAGTTGAGTGCTCTCATCAACAAAATTGTGGTGATCAAAAAGCCGACCAGAAACCAGCTCGCCAGCTCACTCATCCCACGCCACAACTCGTAATAAGCCTGGCCGGGGTGACCCACTACTTTTAATTTTCCAAGCTGCAACCAGCCAGACGTCAGAATTGACTCGTTGGATACCTCAGGAAACAGACCCAAATTCACAAACCACTGCGGCACCCCCTGAATATTGTTGGTATTTTCCTGCTCGATGACATCCTTTGATGCAAGCAGGTCAAGGCGAACCAGTCGATAATAGCCGCCATCAAAAATGGCCTGGATCACCGACTCGGCACCGACCTTGTCACCGTTTTCCAGATAGGGGGTGAGCGCAAGCCCCAGCGAGGTTGCCGTATTGATGACCGTTGTTTCCTGTTGCTGCGCCAGATAAGTGCGGGTTGAATTGAATTGCACCCAGTATGTGGCCGCAAATAACAATCCAAACAGCAGCAGCATGGTGGCTAATAACTGTCGATAGAGCGTCATAGGTTAATCATCCAAATTCACCACTGGCCGAGCCAATCGCCCCGAGGTCATGCGATTGCGTAAATCATTCCATAATCCCAAGCGGGATGATTGACCAGCCAGTTCCCCTTGGCCTCGTGCCTTCATCAACCACAAGTGACTACCGTTAAAACTGTAAATAGGCACCAGATCACGCCGCTGTGTGGCTGGGCGAATCGAGCCTATCAAATTATCCAAAATAACCGGAACGGAAGAGGGTGTCTCATAATATGCCACCACCATGTGAAACTGGTTGTAATCAAGAGCCTTAACGTACACCATCCGCATTTTATCATCCGGGATCCCAAGCTCGAGCAGCGTAGAGTATTTGGCGATACTGAAATCTTCACAGTCTCCCCCAGCGGCTCCCAAAAATTCTAGCGGGGTTGCCCAATAATCCTTTTTGCGCCACAACTTGATATCGTCAATAAAACGCATCCGATTGAAAAAATTATTTACCCGCTCAAGCTTTTTTTCTTCGCTCAGGGCCCTGCCCTTCGTCTCCATGACCAGCATACGCCAACTAGTTACACGCTTGCCGGCTCTGGCGCCATAGGTCTGCTCCGCCCGTTTGATCAAGTTGAGATCTTCCTGTGGCAGAGGCTGACTGGCACAGAGCAGAAGTGAGAAGGGTAACAGCAGGATCCATAAGGAGTGGCGCAGAGCGCGTAAGGATCGGTATCTCCATTCATTAAGAAGATAACCCCATCTGCCGCCGGTTCCGCGCTGGAGTGTCACGTCATATTCCTGCTGCATTATTGCTGCTGCACTCCTCAAAGCCCGTGCAACCATCTGCTTTAGCCAAACATGGTGACTGCCAGCAGCAGTCACCATGTTGGCGTTCATGATCCCAGCGGGCTCATGGGCAAACGGTTATTGCCTAGCCTGCCATTCAGCGGGTTGTTTGACGCTAAATGCATTGAGCAGGCTACCTGTCGCGTTGAGAATGCGATAGTCCGCCAGCAGTGCATCATACTCGGCAGTGATATAGCTGCGACGCGCCTCGAACAGTTCGTTCTCGGTGTTCAATACGTCCAGCAATGTCCGTTGACCCAACCCAAACTGCTTCTTGTACGCCTGTACGGTGTCATAGCTGGCGTCAACATGCTCTTTCAGGAAGGTCTTTTGCTTGGCCAGCGACTCTTTCGCGTTCCAGGCCAGACGAGTGCCTTCCTCTACTTGGCGGAACGCATTCAAATGAATGTCTTTCGCCTGAGAGTAGAGCGCCGATGTTGCATTGCTCTCTGCCACATCAGAACCGCCACGGAACAGGTTGTAACGCATCCGCACCATGGCGGTCAGGTCATCATTACGGCCAGGAACAGCATCGATATCCTCATTCCAGTTCTGATCGACCTCGAATGTCACATTGGGATAGAAACCGGATTTGGCACCTTCATGCTGATACTTGGCCGCTTCGATATCCTGCAAGGAAGAGAGCAGGGTGGGGTGGACTTCGGTCGCCGTTTTCAGCGCACTATCGAGGCTGGTCGGGATAAGCTCGGTATTGGGAACCGGCTGCACCAGATCTTTGGGTACCTCGTTCACGACACGAATAAATTCACTCTCTGCATCGCGATAGTTGTTTTCAGCAGCAGCCTGATTTGAATAGGCTCGGGCAACACGACCTTCAATCTGGGTCTGATCCGCAGTAGAACCAAGCCCTGAATCAGTCCGCTTGCTGATGTCGCTGCGGATCTGTTCGTGGGTTTCCAGGTTTTGTTTGGAGAGTTCCAAAATCTCCTGCTGACGCAGCATATTGAGGTAGACCTCAGCCACCCGCAGCGCGGTGTTTTCTGCTTCGGAGATCATCGCCAGACGCTGGGCATTGGCTTCAGCTTCGGTTCTGGAGACATTGTTGCTGACATCAAAGCCATCAAACAACATTTGCCGCAGACTGAGTCCAGCCTCTTTACGAGTCAACGAATCATCACTAGTTGGATCACGACGCGTTGAAGGGCTGTCAGTTTTTTCATAACCTACGCCGCCACGCAGATCGATCGTAGGATAATAGCCACCCTTGGCTCCATCATGCTGATAGAGTCGTGCCTGATACAGATCAAACGCTTCCTTTATCTTGGGATGCGTAGCAAGTGTCTGTGCCACCGACTCTTCCAGAGTCTGGGCCTGACCCAGGCTCGGGATCAGGATGCAGCCACTGACCAGCATGGCAACAATCGTTTTTTTCATGTTATCTCCAGTCATGTTTTGTTTTTAGATTGTTGGCTTATCGTTCTCTCAGTGCCGACTGCTTTGCCCGTAAAATCGGCTTAAGCAAATAGTCTAGGACACTTTTTTTACCAGTAATGATATCAGCACTGGCTAACATACCGGGGATGATGGGAAGTGCGTTAAGCTCATCGCCCAAGTAACTCTTCTCTGTTCGAACCCGAACCAGATAAAAGGAGTTCCCCTCCTCGTCCTGGATCGAATCCGCACTTATCTGTTCAACCTTGCCATGCAATCCTCCATAGATTGTAAAGTCGTAGGCAGTAATTTTGACGATGGCATCCAGCCCCGGTCGCAGGAAGGCGATATCTTTCGGTGACACCTTGGCTTCTACCAGCAAGGTATCCTCCAGCGGCACAATCTCCATCAAATCCATGCCGGGCTGAACCACGCCGCCCAGGGTGTTGATCTTGAGTTTCTTGATGGTGCCCTTGAGCGGAGCAATCACGCTGGTCCGGTCGACCCTGTCTCGCAAGCCAACCTGCCCTTCTGACAACTGGCCAAGCCGCCCCTGTTTCTCATTCAGTTCAGTCTGGGAGTCTGCTCTGAACTTCAGCGCAATATCATTACGCTTGGAGATGGTCTCACGCAGTACCGAATTGAGTTTTGGGATCAGCAGACGGTTGCTCTCCAGCTCCCCCTGCATCTCGTTGACCTGCCGCTCCAGCTTGATTAGCTCCACTTGAGGCACTATACCTTCTTTCGCCAACGGACGGCTAATATTCAGTTCCTGTCTGGCCAAATCCACACTGCGATTCACGGTGCGGATCTTGGCATTCAGTTCAATCAGCTCCTGCTCTTTCTGTTCGATTTGCTGACCAAGAATATAGAGCTGGTTCTTCAGGTTATTGAGGCGATCCCGCTGTACAGAGCGCTCACGGTGCGCATATTCGGCAAAGACGGTTTCATAACCATCGGGGAACTGGATTGGCGCTTCGCCTACCACGACCTGCTCACGCCACCCCAGTGCCGGGTCGTTTTTCACCTCGACGCTGGCCATCTCGGCGCGCAGACGGGCCACATCCCCCTTGAGGGTGACCACCTCTTGCTCCCGTTCTCTAAAGTCGGAGCGGAAACGGGTGTCATCAATACGCAGCAGCGGCTGCCCCTTTTCGACTATATCCCCCTCTTTGACGAAGATCTCTTTGACGATCCCCCCTTCCAGGTTCTGGATCACCTGCAGCTGACGGGATGGAATAACTTTGCCCTGACCCACGGTGACTTCATCCAGCTCGGCCCAGGCAGCCCAGACGATGGCACTCATGAAAAAGAGGAAACAGCACCATAGCAGGATACGAGCTCCCGTCGGCGTGGTCAGCAGCACAGCTGCCGCGCCGTCATCGACAAACTCCAGATGCTCGGGTGCCGGCAATACCTCGCCGGAAGGCGTCTTTTTGCTGCGCTTGAACCAGTCCATGAGCCCCTTAACCATGGGACACCTCCTGCACGCGCACCTTGCCTTCCTTCAACTGCTGCAACACCACCTCTTTGGGGCCATCAGCAACGATCTGACCCTGCTCGATGACGATCACTCGCGATGCCACATCCAGCATCGAGGTTTTATGAGTGATGAGGATCAATGTGGTTTCCGGGCCAAGTCTGGCGAGCTCCTGTTTGACCTGCATTTCGGACTGGTTGTCCATGTTGGAGGTCGGCTCATCCATCACCAGAATGGGGGGGTCATTGAGCAGGGCGCGAGCCAGCAGGATCGACTGACGCTGGCCACCGGAAAGCTGACGGCCACCCTCACCTATCTGCCGATCCAGCCCGTTGGGATCCCGGTTGGTAAAGTTGGTGACACCCGCCCGCTTGGCGGCGCGCAAGACTCTCACATCATCCACCAGCGGATTACCCAGCATGATGTTGTCCCGCACCGAGCCAAAGAAAAGAATGACATCTTGCGGGACACAACCAATATTGCGGCGGATTACCGCAGGTGGCAGTTGATCGAGTTCAAAACCATCGATACGTACCGAGCCATCGGTCGGTCGATACAACCCCATCAACAGCTTCTCGAGGGTCGTTTTACCCGCCCCAATCCGGCCGATAATCGCCACCTTTTCGCCCGGCTGAATGCGCAAATTGATATTGTGCAGAGTGCTGGTTTCCATGCCGGGATATTTGAAGGAGACATTTTCAAATTCAATTCGACCGGCAATCACCGGATGATGGATATATTGCTTGCCCTCCTCCTGCTCACCCGGGGTTTGCATGATTTTTTCCAGAATATCCAGTGCTGACTTGGCCTGGTTATAACGGGTCGACAACACGGAGAGTTGTACCATGGGCGCAATGGCGCGACTGGAGAGCATCACGGCGGCAATCATGCCCCCCATGGTGACCAAACCTTCGGAGATCTGGTAAACACCGACGATTACCAGACCGACCGTCACCACCTGCTGGATATAACTGGCCAATGAGGACATGGAGTTGGTAATGCGGCGGGTCTGTACGCCCCAGGTGGAAATATGGGAAACGGCCTGTTCCCAGCGATGCTGGAACATGCTCTCGGCGCCGAAAATCTTGACGGTTTCAAGCCCGGAAATACTTTCAATCAGGTTGGCGTTCTTCTGGGACGCAAGGCGCGACCCCTCTTCGATGGACTGCTTGAGGGGCTCCTGAATATAAAAGCTGTAAGCGATGAGGATCAGCATGGCGACGATGGGGACCACCACCATCACGCCTGCAAACATCCAGATGATAAAAAGGAAGAAAACGGCAAAGGGGAGATCGATAAGAGTAGAAACCGTTGCGGAGGTGAAAAACTCCCGCACCGATTCAAATTCCTGCAGATGTTTGGCGAACGCGCCAGTGGAAGCGGGACGAGACTCCATCCTCATGCCCATCACCTTGGCGAAAATTTTGGCGGACAGCAGCACATCAGACTTTTTACCGGCAATGTCGATAAAGTAACTGCGCAACTGCCGCATCACAAAATCGAAGGTAAAGACCACCATGGCCCCGACAGCCAGCACCCAGAGCGAATCAAACGCCAGATTGGGCACAATCTTGTCATAGACGTTCATGGTGAAAAGAGGGCTGGCGATGGCAAACAGGTTGATCAGAATGGAGGCGATCAGCACATCGCGATAGATGCCGCGGGATTCGAACAAGGTGCTCCAGAACCAGTGTCCATCACGGGTTTCAAGCACCTTGGGCGAGCGTTCGTCAAACTTGAACTGCTTCTTCACGTAGAAGAGGCGTCCCAGATACTCATCACCCAACTGGGCTGCGGTCAGCCATTGCGCGGCATCACCGGCCTGCGGGAAAATCACTTTCCCCTGGCTGCGATCTTCGTTCCACTCCAGCAATATACAGGCGCCACCACTGCGCATCTGCAATACACAAGGCAGCAGCAAGGGAGAGATATCAGCCAGTGGCTGGATCACTTCACGGGCGGATAACCCGCCCCGCTCGGCAGCACGGCAAAAGAGTGCGGTAGTCAGGCGTCCGGAGACCAGTGGCAACCCGGTCGTCAGGGCATCCTGACTGTTGGGCACACCATAAAAACGGGTCAAGAAGACCAGACACTCCAATAACTCATCAATACGACTTGTTTCTGCTTGCATAGCATCCTGTCACTGCATAAATGAGGTAGATAAGAGCGTTCATCGCTCATATTTCCCTGCTATAGCCACGCTAAAACCGAGTGGCCTTCCCGCTGATGAGACTGATCAGGGGATAAACCTGTCCAGATAGATCGCGACACTCATCGCCAATTTCCCGGCACAGCAGCAATGGCGGCATGATTCGTTATTGGTAAAAATAATCGGCTCATCAACACCATGCTAACACTGCAATCAGGGTGAATGTCGGAGTTAATTGATAATGACATTTATTATGGCGCACCACTATATCAACCGGCACGTACCAAAACTATAGTTTAGGGTATGAAGTTTTTTATATAACCCTATGTTTTACGTGAAAATAATAATCTGGTGCTCAATTATAGGTCAGGAAGTATGAAGGGTCTGCCCAACGCGTGACCTTGCGGGCCATTCAATGAGAGTGCTTTGGCAATATCCGCCATGGCAGTCCAGCGATTTTCACACCAGGCTGGCGCCAACAGCGTTGGACGGCGCGCGGATGCCGAAATCCGGTGATACACCACCTCGGGCGGCGTGTGCTGGATCATGGCGACAGCGGCTTCCACATACTGCTCAAGCGTCAATACCTCAAGGCGCCCCGCCTGCCACGCTTTGCCAAGAGTACTGCCCTCTACCACATGAAGCGGATGCAGCTTGATCCCCTCAACACCGGTCTCAACGATACGATGCAGGGTATCGAGGCTGTCCATTGGCACTTCGCCCGGCAGGCCGACGATCAGATGAGCACATACCTTGATGCCGCGCTGATGGGCACGTCTTACCGCATCCTCATAGGCGACATAACCGTGGCCGCGGTTGATCCGTTGCAGGGTCTTGTCATTGGCGCTTTGCAGCCCGAGCTCCAGCCACACCTCGTAACCCCGGGCCTGATAGCCCGCCAACAGATCCAGCACCGCATCCGGCACGCAATCGGGGCGAGTGCCCACACAGAGCCCCACCATATCGCTCACCGACAGCGCCTCTTCATACATCCGCTGCAGATATTCGACCTCGGCATAGGTATTGGTATAGGCCTGAAAGTAGGCAAGATAGCGCTTGGCACGGGTGACTTCGTCCCGGCGAGCCAGCAGTTGTTGTACCACGGAGAGTTGTTGGGCCGACTCGTCAGCAAAAGAGGATACGTTGCAGAAGGTGCAGCCACCACGGCCCAGGGTGCCGTCACGGTTCGGGCAGGTGAAGGCCCCGTGGATGGAGAGTTTGTGGATCTTCTGACCATGACGCTGCTTGAGATCCTGACCGAATGTATTGACGAGTTCGTGTAACTGCATGACACCTCCGCTAAAGGAGCGCCATTGTACGAGCTTGCGCAAAACAGGGGCTGAGCTGGATCAAGCTAGCGGAGAGGGTAAAACATATAAATACCCGACCAATTTTGAATAAATATAGAGAAAAAGCGCAAAAAAAGGATTTTTACAGTTCTTTGACGATTCAAACAGTAAACATCCATATGAAAATGAGACCTGATAACCCACTGTTGAACAATGAAAAATTCAAAGAGACCCGACAGCACACAATTGCAAGCATGGGATATTGAAAATGTGATCCCTTCCGCTGTCGGCCACATCGGGTTGGTAAAATTACTACATTCGCCCATCGTCGCCGAGCGCACCATTGAGCCCGTCAATGGCGATATATTTAACCAACAAAATCAAGTCACACAGAATAAACACTCCATAACTGCGAGCTAATCCCCCTAACCCGACATTTTGTTATGCGAATGTAACCATGAAGACAAACCTGACCTGCGATTGACCTCGCCAGAAAATCCCATTAGTTTGGAGATTCGCCACGTCAGGCAGACGGAACCACAAGAGCCAATCGCAATTTATGCAGTCAGGTGATGACTGTGCGATACAAGGCCGAGCAAGGGAGAAATGCAATGTCACTATATGATCCAAAGCTGGAGAGGGATAACTGTGGCTTCGGCCTGTTGGCCCACATGGAAGGGGAAGCCAGCCACAAGCTTGTCCGTCTCGCGATGTCAGCATTGGCTCGCATGCAGCACCGCGGCGGGATCTCCGCCGATGGCAAGACCGGCGATGGTTGCGGTCTGCTGCTGCAAAAACCGGACAGCTTCTTCAGAGCTGTCGCCGAGGAGAAGGGATGGCACCTTGGCCGCAACTATGCGGTCGGCATGCTGTTTCTCAACCCGGACCCCGTATTGGCCCAGGCAACTCGCGACATAATCGACGAGGAGCTGGAAAAAGAGACCCTGAGTCTGGTCGGCTGGCGCAAGGTGCCGGTCGATACCAACGTACTGGGTACTATCGCCAAAGCCTCCCTGCCCAGCATTGAACAGGTCTTTGTCAACGCCCCGCCCGGCTGGGTCGACAAGGATCTCGAGCGCCGCCTCTATATCGTGCGTCGCCGCATCGAAAAGCGCGTCAACGACGACTACTTCTACGTGGTCAGCCTCTCCAACCTGGTCACCGTCTATAAAGGGCTGTGCATGCCGGTGGACTTGCCGCGCTTCTATCTGGATCTCGCCGACATCCGTATGCAGGCAGCCATCTGCGTCTTCCACCAGCGTTTCTCCACCAACACCAGCCCGCGCTGGCCGCTGGCCCAGCCGTTCCGCTATCTGGCCCACAACGGCGAGATCAACACCATCGCCGGCAACCGCCAGTGGGCCAAAGCACGCAGCTACAAATTTGCGACGCCGCTGATCCCCGATTTGCAGGAAGCGGCCCCCTTCGTCAACACCACCGGCTCTGACTCCTCCAGCCTCGACAACATGCTGGATCTCTTCCTCGCCGGTGGTATGGACCTGTTCCGCGCCATGCGCTTGTTGATCCCGCCTGCATGGCAAAAACACCCGAACATGGATGACGACCTGCGCGCCTTCTACGACTTCAACTCCATGCACATGGAGCCGTGGGATGGCCCCGCCGGTATCGTCATGACCGACGGCCGCTACGCCACCTGCGCGCTGGACAGAAACGGCCTGCGTCCGGCCCGCTATGTCATCACCAAGGACAAGTTCATCACGCTCGCGTCCGAGGTCGGCACCTGGGACTACACCCCAGACGAAGTGCTGGAGAAGGGCCGAGTCGGCCCAGGCGAGCTGTTCGTGGTGGATACCAGCAACGGCAAGGTGTGGACCAGCTTCGAGATCGATGACGATCTCAAGACCCGCCACACCTACAAACAGTGGATGGACAAACATTGCCGCCGACTGGTCCCCTTCGAGCAGATGGACGACAGCCAGACCGGTAGCCGCGAGTTCTCCGACGACCAGCTGAAAACCTATCAGAAGCTGTTTGGCTACTCCTTCGAGGAGCTGGATCAGATCATCCGGGTACTCGGTGAGAACGGTCAGGAAGCGGTGGGCTCCATGGGAGATGATACCCCGATGGCGGTGCTCTCCTCCGGCCCGCGCACCCTTTATGACTACTTCCGCCAGATGTTTGCCCAGGTGACCAACCCGCCCATCGATCCGCTGCGGGAGAACCACGTGATGTCGCTGGCCACCTGTATCGGTCGCGAGCAGAACGTCTTCAACGAGACCTTCGGCCACGCCCACCGCGTGCTGTTCCAGTCGCCGATCCTGCTCTACTCCGACTTCCACCAGCTGCTGGCACTGGAAGGTGAGTACTACCGTCATCAGGTGATCAGCCTCAACTTCAAGCCCGAAGAGGGGCTGGCAGCAGCCATCGTGCGCATCTGCGACGAGGCCAAAACCGCCGCCAAGAGTGGCACCGTGCTGCTAGTGCTGTCGGATCGCGATATCAGCGCCGACACCCTGCCGATCCCGGCCGCCATGGCGGTGGGCGCGGTCCAGCGCACTCTGGTGGACAACAACCTGCGCTGTGACGCCAACATTCTGGTGGAGACCGCAAGCTGCCGCGATCCGCACCACTTCTCGGTGCTGCTGGGCTTTGGCGCGACCGCCATTTACCCCTATCTCGCCTACGAAACCCTGGCTAAACAGGTTGAAGAGGGCGTGCTCACCATGTCCCTGCGCCAGGCCATGGTCAACTACCGCAACGGCATCAACAAAGGGCTCTACAAGGTGATGTCCAAGATGGGCATCAGCACGGTCGCCAGCTACCGTTGTTCCCAGCTGTTTGAAGCGGTGGGTCTGGCCAAGTCGGTGGTCGATACCTGCTTCCGCGGCGTATCGAGCCGTATTCAGGGTGCCGACTTTGCCGACATCCAGCAGGATCAGCACAATCTGGCCCGTCAGGCCTGGCTGGTGCGCAAACCCCTCGCCCACGGCGGCCTGCTCAAGTTCGTCCACGGCGGCGAGTACCACACCTACAACCCGGATGTGGTGCAGACCCTGCAAACTGCGGTGCGCTCCGGCAACTATGCCGATTACAAGGAGTACGCGCGTCTGGTGAACGAGCGCCCGGTTGCCACCTTGCGCGATCTGCTGGCGCTGAAGAAGGTCGACAATCCGGTGGCGCTGGATCAGGTTGAGCCAGCCGACAAGCTGTTCCCCCGCTTCGACTCCGCCGCCATGTCCATCGGCGCCCTCGGCCCTGAGGCCCACGAGGCACTGGCTGTCGCCATGAACCGCCTCGGCGGTCAGAGCAACTCCGGCGAAGGCGGCGAAGATCCCAAGCGTTTCGGTACCGAGAAGAACTCCCGCATCAAGCAGGTGGCTTCCGGCCGCTTTGGCGTCACCCCCCACTACCTGATGAACGCCGATGTGGTGCAGATCAAGGTGGCTCAAGGCGCCAAGCCCGGCGAAGGTGGCCAGCTGCCCGGTGACAAAGTCACCGCCCAGATCGCCCAGCTGCGCTATTCCGTGCCCGGCGTGACCCTGATCTCGCCGCCGCCGCACCACGATATCTATTCCATCGAGGATCTGGCCCAGCTCATCTTCGACATCAAGCAGATCAACCCGAGCTGTCTGGTGTCGGTGAAACTGGTCTCCGAGCCTGGCGTCGGCACCATTGCCTGCGGCGTGGCCAAGGCCTATGCCGACTTCATCACCATCTCAGGTTATGACGGCGGCACTGGCGCGAGCCCCCTCACCTCGGTCAAATATGCCGGCTCCCCGTGGGAGTTGGGTCTGGCCGAGACCCAACAGGCGCTGGTCGCCAACGGTCTGCGCCACAAGGTGCGGCTGCAGGTGGATGGTGGTCTCAAGACCGGTCTCGACATCATCAAGGCGGCCATCCTTGGCGCCGAGAGCTTCGGCTTTGGCACCGGCCCCATGGTGGCGCTCGGTTGCAAATACCTGCGGATCTGCCACCTGAACAACTGTGCCACCGGCGTAGCCACTCAGGATGAGAAGCTGCGTCTCGAGCACTTCACCGGCCTGCCGGAAATGGTGATGAACTACTTCAAGTTCATCGCCGAAGAGACCCGCGAGCTGATGGCCCAGCTCGGCGTCACCCAGCTGACCGACCTGATTGGCCGCACCGATCTGCTGGAAGCCCTGCCCGGCCTCACCGCCCGTCAGGCCAAGCTGGATCTCTCTGGCATTCTGGCCCGTCCGGTTGCGCCGGCAGGCTCCAGCCTCTTCAGCCAGCAGCACAACCCCACTTTCGACAAGGGGCCGCTCAACCTCAAGATGGTGGAAGATCTGCTGGAAGCGGTGGAAACCTCAAGCGGTGGCGAGTTCCGCTACGACATTCGCAACACCGACCGCTCGGTGGGTGCACGCCTCTCCGGCGAAATCGTCAAACGGCACGGCAACCAGGGGATGGCGGCAGATCCGGTCAAGGTGCACTTCAACGGCACCGCAGGCCAGAGCTTCGGCGTCTGGAACGCAGGTGGCCTTGAGATGATCCTCACCGGTGACGCCAACGACTATGTGGGCAAGGGGATGACCGGCGGCAAGCTGGTGATCAAGCCACATGTCGGCGTGGCGTTCAAATCCCATGAAGCGGCCATCATCGGCAACACCTGCCTCTACGGCGCCACCGGCGGCAAACTCTACGCCGCTGGCACTGCGGGCGAGCGTTTCGCGGTGCGCAACTCCGGCGCCCTGGCGGTAGTCGAGGGGATTGGCGACAACGGCTGTGAATATATGACCGGTGGTATCGTCATCGTACTGGGTCAGACCGGCGTCAACTTCGCGGCGGGCATGACCGGCGGCTTTGCCTACGTGCTCGACGAGTGCGGCAACTTCGCCAAGCGCACCAATCCCGAGCTGGTGGAACTGCTGGACGTGGCGGATCTCGCCATCCATCAGGAACACCTGCGCGGCATCATCACGGCGCACCTCAATGAGACCGGCAGCTCGCGCGCCGAGGAGATCCTGGCCAACTTCGACTCCTATGTGCCCAAGTTCAGGCTGATCAAACCCAAGTCCAGCGACGTGAAATCGCTGCTGGGTCACACCAGCCGTTCCAGTGCAGAACTCAGAATCCAGGCGCAATAAGGAGGGAACCCTATGAGCCAGAACGTATTTCAGTTTATCGATGTCCAGCGGGTCGACCCGCCCAAGAAGCCGCTCAAGATCCGCAAAATCCAGTTTGTGGAGATCTACGAGTCCTTCAATCAGCCGCAGGTACAGATGCAGGCGGATCGCTGCCTCGAGTGCGGCAACCCCTACTGCGAGTGGAAGTGTCCGGTCCACAACTACATCCCCAACTGGCTGAAGCTGGCCAAAGAGGGGCGCATTCTGGAGGCGGTGGAGCTCTCCCACCAGACCAACAGCCTGCCGGAAGTGTGCGGTCGGGTCTGCCCGCAGGATCGCCTCTGCGAGGGCTCCTGCACCCTCAACGATCGCTTCGGCGCGGTGACCATCGGCAACATCGAAAAATACATCACCGACAAGGCGTTCGAGATGGGCTGGAAGCCCGATCTCTCGAACGTGGTCAAGACCGGCAAGCGGGTCGCCGTCATCGGTGCCGGCCCTGCAGGCCTCGCCTGTGCCGATGTGCTGGCACGCAATGGCGTCACCCCGGTGGTGTTTGACAAATATCCGGAGATCGGTGGCCTGCTCACCTTCGGCATCCCCTCCTTCAAGCTGGAAAAAGAGGTGATGCAGCGTCGCCGCGAGATCTTCCAGGGAATGGGCGTGGAGTTTCGACTCGAGACCGAAGTGGGCAAGGACATCACCTTCGCCGACCTGCTCGGCGAGTTCGATGCGGTCTTCCTCGGGGTCGGCACCTACAAGTACATGAAGGGCGGCTTTGCCAACGAAGAGGCGCCGGGAGTCTATGACGCCCTGCCCTACCTCATCGCCAACGCCAACCGGCTGCTGGGCTTTGAGAAGGCGCAAGCCGACTATATCGACTTCGCTGGCAAGCAGGTGGTGGTGCTGGGCGGTGGTGATACTGCCATGGACTGCGTGCGTACCGCCATCCGTCAGGGGGCTGACAAGGTTATCTGCGCCTATCGCCGCGACGAGGAGAACATGCCGGGCTCCAAGCGGGAGGTGAAAAACGCCCGCGAGGAGGGGGTTGAATTCATGTTCAACCTGCAACCGGTGGCGGTCGAGCTGGATGCCAGCGGTCGCACCGTCGGCATCAAGGTGGTAAGCACCGAGCTGGGTGAACCCGACGCCAATGGCCGCCGCAATCCGGTGGTTATCGAAGGCTCCGAGCAGGTGCTGGCCGCCGATGCGGTGGTGATGGCGTTTGGCTTCCAGCCCAACCCCCAACCCTGGATGGCGGAGTTCGGCATCGAGCTCGATAACCGGGATCGCATCAAGGCGCGCGAGCAGGCGGAATATGCCTTCCAGACCAGCAACCCCAAGGTGTTTGCCGGTGGCGACGCGGTACGCGGCTCCGATCTGGTGGTGACCGCCATCTACGAAGGGCGCAAAGCGGCCGAAGGGATCATGGACTATCTGGCGGTCTGATCCGACCTGCCAAGGCCCTGATGCGCTTTCACAATCAGCCCCGCCAATGCGGGGCTGATTTTTTGCAGCTATCCACCTCCTACAAACGCACCACCAGCCACTCCCCCTTGCCGACCGGCACCAGCGAGGTGGCAAAGGCCGGATCCTGCCCGACCTCGTTCATCCACTCCACCATCTCGCTGCGATGGGAGATGGCGTTATCAACCACCAGCAGGCCACGGGGTGCCAGCAGGCGGCGGATCTGCGGCCACCATGCCCGGTAGTGCTGACGATCCGAATCGAGGAAGATGAGCTGATAGCCGGCTTGCGGCAAGGTCGGTAACAGCTCGCCCGCATCCCCTGCCAGCAAGGTTACCCAAGGGGCCAGCCCGGCCCTCTGAAAGTTGTCATAGGCCAGCACGCGCTTATCCTCATCCAGCTCAATGGTGGTAACGTGCCCCTCCAACCGACGCACCGCTTCTGCCAGCCAGAGTGTGGAGTAACCATTGGAGGTGCCAATCTCCAGCACCGCCTGCGCCCCACGGGTCTGCACCAGCACTGACAGCAACTCCCCCGTGTCACGAGTGATATTGAGCAGCTTGCGCTGGCGAGCCTGCTGCATGCTGTCATTGCGCTCGCCAAGCTGCTCCAGCTGGCGTTTTAACTGTTCCAGTTCCATCGATATCCCTTTCGTCCTTGCCCAAATCCGTTCACCCACACTCTTGGCTTGGTCTTTGGGAGTCAAATGATTGCGCTCAACCACCATTCACACCACAAAGGATGAGAAAAGGACAACCATTTGAGGCAGAATTTGTGACGTCTATCTGTTACACTTCGCGCCCGCCATTTTCCGGCTCACTCTCTGACTTGATGTCAGGCGCAGCCGTCGGTGGTTACAACCTCCGTCTCGCTCATGCCGAGCTAACCAAGCCAAACACAGCCCAGCTGGAACACAGGAACCCATTATGAGATTTGAATCGTTCGATTTTGCCCCCGAG
The DNA here is from genome assembly GCF_040908355.1 of Aeromonas sp. R2-2. Taxonomy (NCBI): domain Bacteria; kingdom Pseudomonadati; phylum Pseudomonadota; class Gammaproteobacteria; order Aeromonadales; family Aeromonadaceae; genus Aeromonas; species Aeromonas sp. R2-2. The sequence goes on from NZ_JBFODQ010000025.1 coordinate 18,841, forward strand.
ATTTTGCGTGCTGTCTCAGATTGCGGTTATCAGGAGATGACCCCTGTGCAGCAACAGGCGATCCCGGCCATTCGCCGTGGCCGCGATGTGCTGGCCAGCGCCCAGACCGGTACCGGCAAGACCGCCGCCTTCGCCCTGCCCATCTTGCAGCGTCTGGTAGACAATCCGGCGCCGGTCCAGCCTTCCAACGCCCGTGTGCTGATCCTGACCCCGACCCGCGAGCTGGCGGCTCAGGTGGCGAGCAACATCAATGACTTCGCCAAGTATCTCGATATCACCACCATCACCATCGTCGGCGGTGGCAAGCAGGACGTGCAGGCCAAGAAGCTCAAAGCGGGCGCTCACATCATTGTGGCCACCCCGGGCCGTCTGCTGGAGCACCTCACCGCCTGCAACCTCAGCCTCTCCGGCGTCGAGTGTCTGGTGATGGATGAAGCGGATCGCATCCTCGACATGGGCTTCAGTGCCGATGTACAGAAGATCCTGCAAGCGGTCAACAAGACCCGTCAAAACCTGCTCTTCTCCGCCACCTTCTCCGATGCGGTGAAAAAGCTGGCCAATCTGATGCTGGACAGACCGCAGATCGTCAGCGTCAACAAGCAGAACTCCACCGCCGACACCGTCAGCCACACCGTCTATCCGGTCGAGCAGAAGCGCAAGCGTGAGCTGCTCTCCGAGCTGATTGGCAAGCAGAACTGGCAGCAGGTGCTGGTGTTCGCCAGTACCCGCGAGAGCTGTGATGTGCTGGTCGAGGAGCTGAACCTCGACGGCATCAAGTCCGCCGTTGTCCATGGCGAGAAGGCCCAGGGCAACCGTCGCCGCGCCCTGCGCGAATTCATGGAAGGCAAAGTACGGGTACTGGTCGCCACCGAAGTGGCCGCCCGTGGTCTGGACATTCCGGATCTGGAATACGTGGTCAACTATGATCTGCCGTTCCTGGCGGAAGATTACGTGCACCGCATCGGTCGTACCGGTCGTGCCGGCAAGCGCGGCATGGCCATCTCCTTCGTCAGCCGTGAAGAGGAGCGTACCCTGCTGGAGATCGAGGCCCTGATCGGCCAGAAGATCCGCCGCATCATGGTACCGGGCTATGAGGTGAGCAGCCGTGACGAGCTGATCAAACAGTTGCAAGAGCGTCGTCGCTTCGGCAAGCGCCCGCAGCGTGAAGATAACGCCGTGGCCCAGGTAATGGCCGAAGCCAAGCTGCAGGGTCAGCGCCTCAAGCGTCTGGCCGCCGCCAAGAAGCCCCGTCAGCCGAAATAAGGCGGGCAGTTGCTCTATTGAACCGCAAAGGCGCCACTGGCGCCTTTGCCATCTCTGTCATCGGTGTTGGCCCCTAGTGGTCAACTCAAGGATTGCTTATGACCTCTCCGACCTACAATCAGGCCCTGTTCGAGATGGCCACCCAGAGCCTGGCCGAACTGGCCCGCACCGCCGAGCAAAAGGCGGGCAAGCGCACTCCGGCGCAAGAGAGCCACTTTCTCTGCACCTGGATGGCCGACTCCCTCAAGGAGAAGCGCTTCTCCCGCCTGGTGATGGAAGATTTGAAAGCTTGGGTGCAGCTTGGCCGCACTCTGGGTGCGGGCGCCGATCTCAAGGGATTGCTGGAGCGCATCGCCTTCCAATACCAGTGCGCCATGACCAATCCGCAGCAATTGGGAGCCAAGCTGGCTGCCCTGCTGGAGGAGCTCTCAGCGGCAGGCTGGCTGGTGCTGACCGAGAGCGAAGTGAACGCCAAGCTGCGCCTGCAATCGGGCGGTCAGGCGAGTCTGGTGGTAAGCCATAGCGAATATGCAGGCCATATCGAGGACGGTGAGCTTGTCAAACCCCTCACCCTCTATGTGCGCGGTGACGAGAAGGTGCTGGCCGAGGCGGCCTTCAAGCACGGCCTGCTGCTGAGCCAGGGCAACAAGAAGACTACCCTGGTCAAACACCACAAGGCCTACCGGCTGATGCCGGACAACGCCCAACCGGCGCTGGCACTGCTGAGCGAGGCTCGCCAAGGCGCCTGATCCCGCCTGTCTTCAGCAATAAAAACGGCAGACCCTTGAGCAGGATCTGCCGTTTTTTATTGTTCGATGTTTGATGATGAGGTTGGGTAGTCGTTTAGCGGATCTTGATGCCAATCTGGCCCGCGTCACACCACTCGAACATCACCTCTTCGCTCTTGCCGCAGCAACTGCCACCACAGACCCGGCTTTCACGCTTGATGACCCGCCCCTTGCGCATCCAGACGCCGAGCATGGCCTCCACCGCATCTTCCGAGGTGTGGAAGTGGCGAGCCAGATCACGCCGGCTTACCTTCTGCTGCGCGGCGAGGTAATCCCCCAGCTCGCGCAGGATCATAAGGTCACCACCTTGCGGGCAACGATGTCACCGTGACGGCGACCGGCCCACCAGAGCAGTACCAGAGAGAGGCCATAGCTGACGATCCAGAACAGGCTCTGCTCCGGGTGAGCGGCGAAGGTCGCCACCTGATAGAAGAGGGTGGCGCACATAAAGGCCATATAGTTGCACCATACCGCCGTCATCAGCGCCCACTGGCGACCGGTTTCCCGCACCAGCGCGCCCATGGCTGCGGCGCAAGGCATGTAGAGCAGCACGAACAAGAGGTAGGCAAAGGCACCGGCCGCCCCGTCGAAGTGGGTCTGCATATTACCGTAGGTGGAAACATCGACCTCCTGCGCCTCGGCGGCAGCTTTCTGGTCGTCGAGGTTGCCAACATCAAGTCCCATGGGGTCGCTCGGGTTGATCTCCGACAGATTGGCCGCCACGGCATCGATCGCTTCGTGGAAACTGGCCACCAGCGAGAACTCGCTCTCCTCCTCTTCATCTGCGCCACCACCGGCGTAGAGGCTGTTGAGGGTACCGACCACCGCCTCTTTGGCGAAGATACCGGTGACGATACCGACCGTGGCCTGCCAGTTGTCATCGCGCACACCGATGGGGTGCAGCACCGGGGTCACCGCCTGGCTGATTTTGCTCAGCACCGAGCTCTCCTGCTCCTGATGGCCAAAGCTGCCATCGGTACCCAGGGAGTTAAGCACGCTCAGCACGGCGACCACCAGCACGATGGTTTTACCGGCGCCAAAGACGAAGGATTTGAGCTTCTGCCAGGTCTTGATGGCCACGTTGACCGGACGCGGCCACTCGTAATCCGGCATCTCCATCAGCATGGAGTCGCTCTTGCCCGGCAGCAGGGTGCTACGCAGCAACAGGCCGGTGAGCACCGCCACCAGAATGCCGATGAGGTAGAGACCGAACACCAGGTTCTGGCCAGACTCGGGGAAGAAAGCCACCGCAAACAGGGCGTAAACCGGCAGACGTGCACCGCACGACATGAAGGGGGCCATAGCGGAGGTCATCAGCCGCTCCCGCTCGGAGTTGAGGGTACGGGTCGCCATCACCGAGGGGACGGTACAACCAAAGCCCATCAGCATCGGCACGAACGCCTTGCCCGGCAGGCCGAGGCGGCGCATCAGAGCATCCACCACGAAGGCGGCACGGGCCAGATAGCCGGAGCTCTCCAGCACCGCGAGGAAGAGATAGAGGCAGCCAATCACCGGAATAAAGGTGGCCACGGTCTGCAAACCAACGCCGAAGCCGTCTGCCAGAATGGCGCCCAGCCACTCGGGGGCATTGACCAGCCCCAGCAGGTGGTGCACCCCATCGACAAACAGGGCGCCGCCCATGATGTCGAAGAAGTCGATAAAGGCGCTGCCGACGTTGATGGCAAACAGGAACATCAGGTACATGACAAACAGGAAGAAGGGGATGCCAATCCAGCGATTGAGCAGCACCCGATCCAGCCACTCGCTCTGGGCCTCGGTGAGCTTGCCCTTCTGCTGACGAGCCTGTTGTACCCACTGGTGGATATGGCCGTAGCGAATATCCGCCAGTTGCAGGTCGATATCCTGTCCCTGATGGGCGCGAGCCACTACATTGGCGGCGGCCGCCTGCTGACCGGGCAGCAGGGTCTCCTGCATCACCGCATCCTCTTCCAGCAGGCGCAGGGCGCGGCCACGGGTAGTGAGGTGATGCGGGGCGAGCAGAGTCTCCAGCTCCGCCAGTTCGGTTTCAAGCGCGTGGCCGTAATCGAGCTGCAAGGCGGCTTGCGGCTGACCGATAAACTGCCGGATCTGCTGCTTGAAGGCGGCAACCTGCTTGCTGTTGTGGGCAGAGAGGGCCACCACCGGGCAACCGAGGGATTTGCCGAGCTTGCTCTCGTCGATGACGATGCGGCGCTTTTGCAGGATATCCAGCTTGTTGAGCACCACCACCATGGGCAGGCCCAGTTCGCGCAGTTGCAGCGTGAGGTAGAGGGAGCGCTCCAGATTGGCGGCGTCGATGACGTTGAGCAGCAGGTCGGGTTGTTGGCCCTGGGCAAAGCGGCTGGCGATCTGCTCGTCCAGACTGCCATCCTGACTGGCCAGGCTATAGATGCCGGGCAGATCCATCAGCTTGAAGTGATGCTCACCCGCGCTGAACTCACCCATCTTCTTGTCGACGGTGACACCACTCCAGTTGCCTACCTGCTGGCGGGCGCCGGTCAGGGCGTTGAACAGGGAGGTCTTGCCGCTATTGGGGTTACCTACCGTTACCAGGGAATAATTCATACCAGCTCTACCTCTATTTTCTTCTGAACCCGCCGCCTGCGTGTGGCAAGCTGCTTTGCAGGTTCGACTTCTTGTCTCTGAACCGCTCCCGGTGACGTTTCTAAACGGGAGCGGCAGCCGAGCAGTGGGTTATACCGGCTCGACTTCTATTTGCTGGGCCAGACTCTTTTGCATGGAGAGACAGATCCCCTGGCACTGGATCTGGAGCGGGTCCCCCAGGGGGGCGGAGCGCAGATAGATGACTTCAGTCTGGGGCAACAGGCCCATCACCATCAGTTTGCGGCGCAGCGGCCGGGCGAGCTGATTCATATTCTTGATGCGAGCACTCTGTCCCGGTGACAACTGCGTGAGTACCATGACTGACTCCTGAAGTTAAATAATAATAATTCGCTTTTACTTGGGGCATTATAAGCTGTGTCTTCAACTTTTATTTGAGTAAAATCAAACTCCGCTTAGCTAACCCATAAAGTAATGCCATGAGTCACGACAACAACAGCCGCCTCGTTTACAGCACAGATGGCGGCATGATCAAGGAGCAGAGCGCTCCCCAATCCGCCTCCCCCTTCCCCACCGACGGCACCGTGCGCATTCGCCGCGAGACCAAGGGGCGCAAGGGTGCCGGTGTGATCACCATTCATGGCGTACCCGCCGATCAGCAAAAATCCCTGGCCACCCTGCTCAAGAAAAAGTGCGGCACCGGAGGCGGTATCAAGGAGGGAGTGATCGAGATCCAGGGGGATAAACGGGACCTGATCAAAACCGAGTTGGAGAAAGCCGGTTTCAGCGTCAAGCTGGTGGGTGGCTGATCCCCTTGTCACTCATGCGGTTTTTCCCTAGAATGCCTGCTCCCATCGAGGGGGAGTAGTCTCGCACGCCGGCGCCATCCATTGCATGAATACCGGTTTGCGACCCTGATCAACATACTTGGTGCCAAATCACCATGGTCAGGGTGATCCATGCCAGCCATGGATTTGACAAGACCTTTGACGGGCCAGTGCCAATACCGGGGACGGATGGCGCAGGCTTGTCTTTGGTTTATAACAATTCCGTCCCCCGGTCATTTTTATGGAAGCCTTGTTAACCTCAACCCTCAGCGTCGCCATTGCCGAAATCGGCGATAAAACCCAGCTGTTGGCGTTGCTGCTCATCTGCCGTTTTCGCAAGCCCTGGCCCATCATCGCCGGCATGCTGGCGGCTACCCTGCTCAACCATGCGGGCGCTGCTTGGATTGGTGAGTTCATCAGCCGCTGGCTCGATCCCAAGATAATGACCTGGCTGGTCGCCATCGCCTTTATCGCCATGGCTATCTGGATTTTGGTGCCGGACAAGATGGATGACGAGGAGAGCCCGCTGGATAAATACGGCCCCTTTATGGCCACCTTCGTGCTCTTCTTTATTGCCGAGATCGGCGACAAGACCCAGATCGCCACCGTGCTGCTGGCCGCCAAGTATGACTCGCTGGTGCAGGTCATTACCGGGACCACCCTCGGCATGATGCTGGCCAACGTGCCTGTGGTGCTGATCGGCAAGCTGGGGGCAGACAAGCTGCCGCTCAAGGGGATCCGCATCGCCTGTGCCATCCTCTTCGTCGGCCTCGGGGTGAGCACTCTGATCTTTGCCTGATCGCCTTTTCCGCTGCTCAAGCCCTCCCCTGTGGAGGGCTTTTTTGTTTGCTGCTGTGTCTATTGCGTAATCCGCTGTCGCACCACCAGCCGTAGAGCCAAGGGGCAGTGCACGGTTGCGGGTGCCTCATGCCATAATGGGGCAAACCTCGTGGAGTCCCCCCATGCACAACGTATCAAGAGAGACACTTCTCGAATGGGTCAAACAGGGACGGCTGGCGCCAGAGAAGCTGATGGACGCCCTGACCCTCACCGATCTTCCCCCCCATCCGGCGCGCTGGCAGTGGCTGTTTGACCGGCTGCTGCTCTGGCTCGGTGCCCTCTGCATCGGGGCTGGCCTCATCTTCTTCGTCGCCTTCAACTGGCAAGAGCTGGGCCGGGTCTCCCGCCTCGCCCTGCTGGAGTCACCGCTGCTCGCCATGCTGCTTCTGCTGTGGCGAAAGCCCCTTGGGGATACCCCCCGTCAGGCGCTGCTGCTCGCCATCGCCCTCAATATCGGCGCCCTGCTGGCGCTGGTGGGTCAGACCTACCAGACCGGCGCCGATCCCTGGCAGCTGTTCGCCACCTGGGCGCTGATGCTGGTGCCACTGGCGCTATTTGGCCAAAGCCCCCTGCTCTGGACCTTAAGCTGGCTGCTCGGCCAGCTGGCGCTGGTGCTCTACTGGCGGCTCGGTTTGTTCACGTTCTTCTTTACCTTCGATGAAGAGGGATTGGGCTGGTGCCTTACCTTGCTCAACGCCGCCCTCTGGGGTCTGCTTCTGCTGGCGCCAAACCGCTGGCGCCTGATGCCAAGCTGGCTGGCGGGCCTGGCTGCCGGTCTGGGAGCTACCCTGCTCACCCTGCTGGCGCTGTTTGATGCAGCCTCCCCGCTGGTGTGGCCGCTCTGGCTTGGCTGGCTCGCTGCGGCCTACGCCCTGTGGCATCACAGATTTATCGCCGGACTCGCCATGGGGTGCCTCAGTCTGATTGCCGTCATCCTCGCCACCCTTGGTAAATGGATGGAACCCGATATAAACGGCTTTTTGCTGCTGAGCCTGATCGCCATCGGTCTTTCGGTCACCGCCGCCCGCTGGCTGCAACAACAACGGAGGTCTCATGAGTGATCTGACCCTTTGGCAAGCACTGCAGCAGGCCAATCTGGTGGAGGGGGAGATGCCCCGTGATACCCAACCCCACTGGTCGAGCCGCTTTCTGCTCGGGCTGGTGGGCTGGATTGCCGCCCTGTTCCTGCTCTTTTTCCTGTTTCTCACCTTCGAGCAGCTGACCCGCGAGGCCAACAGCGCCCTGCTGCTGGGGGCCGTGCTGCTGGCGGGGGCCTATGCCCTCAACCGCAGCCAAAGCGGCGATCTCTGGGATCAGTTCGTGCTGGCCCTCACCCTGGCGGCCGATGCCTGGCTGCTCTATGGCCTGCTCGATCAGCTGGATCTCCATCACGCTCTGCTCTGGTTTGGGTTGTGCCTGCTCTCCCTTGCCATCGCCGTGCTGTTCGATCACTGGCTGGTGCGGCTGTTTCACAGCGTGGCGGCGGCACTGCTGCTCACTCTTGGCCTTGCCTGCCTCGGGCTGCAACTGCTGGCGCTGCCGCTGGTGATGGCGGCCATCACCTTCTGCTGGCTGCGGGCAGATAGGGATCCAGAGCGCCACCAGCTCAACCACTCCATCACGCTGGGGCTGGCCCTCTCGCTGCTGGTGCTGGGCCGTCTGCACCATCCGCTGTGGGATGGCGGCAGCAGCGTGCTGGACGAGCTGGGGCTGTCCCGCCTGCCGCTCTGGATCAATCCCCTGCTCTGCGCCGCCCTGCTGCTGGCGGTGATGATGAAGCTCAAGCTCCCCCTGCTGTTTGGCCTGCCGCTGGTGCTGATCAGCGCCATCATCCCCGGTATGGGGGCGGGCGCACTGGTGCTGATCCTCGGGTTTTATGCCGGCAGTCTGGGGCTGATGACTCTCTCAGCCCTGCTGCTGCTCGGCTATGGCTCGCTCTATTACTACGATCTGGGGCTCACCCTGATGACCAAATCCTGGCTGCTGCTGGGCTCCGGCATCCTGCTACTGGGTGCCCGCCAGCTGCTCACCACCTTCGCGGCAAGGAGCGATTCATGAAACCTGTGACCCGACAGCTCGCCCTGTTGCTGAGCTGCCTCGCCCTCCTGGCAGGCATCAATGCCACCGTCTGGCGCTATGAGCACGCCATGAGCAGCGGCGAAGTGGTGCTGCTGCGGCTCGCTCCGGTCGATCCCCGCTCCCTGATGCAGGGGGATTATATGCGGCTCAACTACGAAATTGCCCGCGAGCTGACCAGCCGCGACGCCCAAACTACTCAAAACAAGGGCAGCGACACCCTGGTGATCCGCCTCGATGCCCATCAGGTGGCCAGTCTGGTGGCCGATGGCAAACCGGATCGGCTCGCCAGCGATGAGCGGCTATTGCAGGTGCACCAGAGCGAGCGGCAGTGGCAGATCGGCCCCGATGCCTACTTCTTTGAAGAGGGCACAGGAGAGCAGTACGAAGCGGCCCGCTACGGCGAGTTCCGGCTGCAAGCGGATGGCAAGACCCTGCTGGTGGGGCTGCGGGATGAGGCCTACCAGCCCATCGGGCAGATCCGCGCCCGCTGGTAACGGCCGTGAGTGGCTATTTACTCTGTTCATGGTCACACTCAAGGGAAGGTTGATCGCTAAGGATGTTCCCAATGAGGATATGGCTGATCTGTCATCTGTTGCTGCTCTGCTGGGCCTCGACGGCCCGGGCTGATCTGGGCAAGCTCGAGTACCTCACCGAAGAGTACCCCCCCTACAACTTCAGCGATCCGCAAGGCCAGCCCACCGGCCTTGCGGTCGATCTGCTGCAGATGATCTGGCAACACAGCGGCGTGACACCCCAGCCGGTGCGCATCCTGCCCTGGGCGCGAGGTTATTACTTGCTAACCCAGAAGCCCAACGTGGTGCTCTTCTCCACCGCCCGCACCCAGGCCCGGGAGGATCTCTTCAAGTGGGTCTGCCCCATCGGCTACTCGGAGTACATACTGCTGGGCCGCAAAGCGCAGAACATCACCCTGACCGCCTTCGAACAGATGAGCCAGTACAAGATCAGCGCGGTGCGCTCGGACGCCGCCGAGCAGCTGCTGCTCAACAACGGCATGGATGACAACAACATCATCCCGGCCAACCGCCTGTCGCAGGGGTTGAAGATGCTGCTCTCCGGCCGCGCCGACCTGCTCGCCACCAGCAAGCTGGCGGGATATGACGCCATCCGCGAATTGAAGCTGAGCAGCGACGACTTCAACGTGGCCATGGTGCTGAGCGCAGAGCAGCTCTGCTACGCCTTCAGCCGTCAGGTGCCCGACAGCGAGATCACCCTCTTTCAGCAGGGCCTGACCCGCGCCCTCGCCTCGGAAGAGTTTCGCAAATTGCAGGCCAAATACCTGCCGGTGCGCTGAGCACTCACTCACCCGCTGGGCAGCAGTTCGCTGCCCATTTTATTGATGAAAGATGCAATAGAGGTGGCTAGCTATTCCCGCCGCAAGCAGTCAAACTGGGCTACATAGTTGATTGTGAAGGATCTTTCCCGTGCGGACATGGCACCTACCTCATCTGCTACTGCTCCTGTGGGCCACCTTCGCGCAGGCCGATCCGGGCAAGCTCGAGTATCTGAGCGAAATCTCTCCCCCGTTTAATTTCAGCGACCAGCAAGGGATGCCAACCGGATTGTCGGTGGAGCTGATGCAGCTTATCTGGAAAGCGCGGGGCGTATCGCCCCAGCCCATCCGCATTCTGCCGTGGGCCCGGGGCTACAACCTGCTGCAACAAAAACCCAATGTGGTGCTGTTTGCCACCGCCCGCACCCCGCAGCGGGAAGCACTCTTCAAGTGGGCCTGCCCCATCGATCACTCGGAGTTTGTGCTGCTGGGGCGCAAGGCGGACAACATCACCCTAGGCTCCGTGGCCGAGATCAGCCGCTACAAGGTCGGCGTGGTGCGCTCTACCGTCTCCAAACAGCTGCTGCTCGAACGCGGTATCGATGAACGCCAGCTGATGCTGGCCAATCGCCTCACCCAGGCGGCCAAAATGCTCACCTCAGGTCGCGCCGATCTCTTTGCGACCAACAAGCTGGCGGGCTATCAAACCCTGCAACAACTGGGCTTCAAGCCGGATGACTTTCATGTCGCCTTCGTGCTGGATGCCAGACCGCTCTGCTACGCCTTCAGCCGTCAGGTGCCCGACAGCGAGGTCGCCCTCTTTCAGCAGGCGCTGACCCACGTCGTCGCCTCGGCGGATTTCTCGGCCCTGCAAGCCAAATACCTGCCGCTGCGCTAATGCCCTGATCGCCGCCAACATAGGGCGCAAGATGGCGGCATGCGCCCGCGCTTTTTTGCCAAACATGCTCCGTCGCCTTGGCGAAATCAGCCAGCTTGGTCACACTTGAGCAGATATTCCCTTGATCAGGATGGCAAAAATGAAACCATGGATTGGATTGGCCGGGGCGCTGCTGGCCACCCTCGCACAGGCGAGTCCTGAGCTTGGCAAACTGCACTACATCACCGAAGAGTACAAACCCTACAACTACGCCGATGCCAGCGGCGCCCCCACCGGCCTCGCAGTCGAGCTGCTGCAACTGGTGTGGAAAAAGACCAATACGCCAGCGCAGCCCGTCACCATCATGCCGTGGGCGCGCGGCTACTACCTGCTGACCCAAAAGCCCAATGCGGTGCTCTTCTCCACCGCCCGCACCCAGGCGCGGGACCCCCTGTTCAAGTGGGCCTGCCCCATCGGGTATGCCGAGATCGTGCTGGTGGGGCTGGCCGATCGCAATATCACCATCACCAAGCTCGACGATGCCAAGACGTTCAATATCGGCGCGGTACGGGCCGATGTGGGGGAGCAACTGCTGCTCAACAACGGCTTTGACGAGACCAAACTGATGGCCGCCAACCGGCTGGCACAGGCGCTCAAGATGCTCACCTCCGGCCGGGTCGATCTGGTCTCCACCAACAAGACCACCATGGAGCAGCTGATCGTCGAACAAAAACTCGACCCCGCCCGCTTCAAGGAGCAGTGGGTACTGAGCTCCGAGCAGTTCTGCTTCGCCTTCAGCCATCCGGTGAGCGACGAGCTGGTCAAGGAGTTCCAGACCGGCTTGACCCAGGTGCTGGCGAGCAGCGAATACCCGCTGCTGCACAGCAAATACTTCCCTACCCCCGCCGCCAAATAGCGGCGTCGAGCGCCAACAACAAGGGGCCCACCGCGGGCCCCTTCGCTTTTTTCCGTTTGCACTCTCCTTCTTTACCGTTTGCGCTTCACTCTTTTTTTACCGTTTGCACGCCTCTCGCAGCGTCCCCCCACCGCCCTGCCAGCTCCAAGCCCGACAACCAACAACTAATCGCTAATTAATAAAAGTTTGTGCCAGCGCAAAAAACCACTCTTTTCTGATAGTTAGCTCATCAAAACCATAGATAAGACCACTCTGGCTCCGTAATATGGCGACGGGCGTCTGTTGACCCCTTTTCCGAGATCAATGGTCAACGGCGCAATCTGGTAGCGAGAGTCAGGGGCGGTAGCGACTTTAGCGTAGGGTCGATTAGCGAAGCGTAATCGTCCGCGGTAACCGTCCCCTCTCCCCTTGCGGGAGAG